>PWXJ01000084.1 GCA_003561965.1 PVC group bacterium | reverse complement strand
CCAGGGCCAGCCCGAGCCCGTCGACCTTCTCGACCCCGGAATTCACCTGGTGGAATTTTTCTTTCCCGGAACCGGTCATTTCTTCCCTTTCTTCCCGGAAGCGGCTTTCTTCTTTCCGGCCGGTTTCTTCTTCTTCGTGGTTTTCTTCTTCGGTTTCATCCGCCCGGCGGCCAGCTTCACCCCCTCGACGATCTGGACGTACCCGGTACAGCGGCAGAGGTTGCCGTCGAGCGCCTCCCGGATCGCCTCCTCCGAGGGGTCGGGGTCCCGCTCCAGCAGCGCCCAGGCGGAGAGGACCATCCCCGGGGTGCAGTAACCGCACTGGACCGCCCCCGCCTCCACGAAGGCGGTCTGGATCGGATGGGGCCGCTGCCTGGTGCCCAGTCCGTCGACGGTCAGGATCTCCCGCCGGTCGGCGGTCACCGCCAGGACCAGGCAGGAGTTGACCGGCCGTCCGTCCATAATCACGGTACAGGAACCGCAGGCCCCCTCCCCGCAGCCGAACTTCACGCTGCAGTAACCCATCCGCCGGAGGAGATCGAGCAGGGTCTCCGCCGGGCGGGCCTCGATCCGCTTCTCCTCGCCGTTGACGGTCAGAACAATTTCCATTCCGGCACCTTCTGGTCGAGCAGGATTCTTTCCAGGATTCCCCGGACCTGGGCCCGGGCCAGGTCGCGCTTGTAGTCCTCGGAGCAGCGGATGTCCCGCTTGATCTTGAGTTCCTCGGCGGCCACCTCGGAAGCCTCGTTGACCAGGACCTGGTTGGCGGTCCGGCCCCGCAGGACCCCTTCCGCCTCCTCCAGCCGCTGGGGGAGGATGGTCGCCGAACCGATCACGATCGCCAGGTCGAGACATTTCTTCCCGGACCGGGAGAGGCGGACGGCGGTCTTCAGGTAGGCGAAGTCGACCTCGGTCAGGGAGAACTGTTCAAAGGCGGTCCGGGAGTTCTTCTCCAGCGGGGGGAAGACAACCTCGGTGAGCAGCTCGCCCTCTTTCAGGACCTGCTTCGGCATCCGGGAGAAGAACTTCTCCGCCTTCAGGGTCCTCCGGCCCTTCGGACCCTGGATCACCATCGAGGCCGAAAAGGCCAGGGCCACGGTCGGCAGGTCCGACCAGATGAAGGGCTGGACCAGGTTGCCCCCCACGGTGATCAGGTTGCGGTTCAGGGTCGAGCCGATCCGCCGGGCGACCTGCCTCAGGATCCCGCCGCCGTATCTTCCCGCCGCCGGGGAGGCGGCCAGGTCGGCGACCGGGGTGACGGCCCCGATCCGGAGGCCGCCCTTCTCCTCCCGGACGTAGCTCAGCGGGAGCCGGGAGAGGCAGACCAGCTGCTCGACCGATTTCAGGGGGGCGAAGACGAAGGAGACCCCCCCGGAGAGGGCCATCGCCCGGTCCTTGCCTTCCGCCAGGATCCGGACCGCCTCGGCGACCGTCTCCGGGTAGGTTACTTTTTCCAGTTCCGCGAGCCGCATAATTCACCACTCAGTCGAGGGGCAATAGTAAGAGATGCCGCCGGAGGGAATCAATCTATTTTTTCCCCGGGGATAACCTCCAGGGAGTTTTCAGGTTCGGAAGCGGCCCGAAAGACTAATTGCCCTAAAACTGGGAGACGATCCTCCACTCCCCTTCTTCTTTTTCGAGCAGGAAGATCACCCGTTCCCGGAGGGTGGAGGTGAACTCGCCCCCCTCCTCCCCGGTATCGAGACAACCCCGGACCATCAGGCGGAACTTCACCTCCCCCAGGGAACGTCCGACTTCGGGGTCGACCCGGGCAGTGACCGCGACCGGGATCGGGTCCCTTCCGGCCCGGGGCCGGTCCGGCCCCGGAAGTTCGGGGTGGGACTCGCCGGTCCTCCCCGCGGCCTCCGGGGACAGCTCCAGGGGAGCGATCCCGCCGGGAAAAGAGATCCGGTAACGATAAGCCGGACCCCGATCCCCGGCCGGGGAATGGAGCCAGTCGATATCCTCCTGGCGGAGCCAGTGGCCGGTCCGCTCCCGGACGAACTCGATGGAGATCTCCTCCGGGGCGGCTTCCAGCCGTTCGAAGGGGGAGAAATAGGTCTCCTCGATCCTCTCCCGCCTCCAGTCGAGATCGCGCTCGTAATGGGAGTAGCTGGGGGAATAACAGGTCAGAAGGCCTTTAATGTCCTTATCCTCCAGGGCGGAGCAATAGTCCTCGAGGAGGGCGATCACCCGGAGGGTATCCAGCAGCAGCGTCTGCCCGGCGGGCTCCAGCCCGGCCCGGCGGTCCTCGAAGACCGACCGGAAACTGGGGGAAGAAGCGCACCCCCCTCCGGCCAGGATCAGGACCAGCCCGGCCAGGGCGGGAAGTCCTCGATTCCGATTGATTTTCACCGGGTAAACTCCACTTTCGGGGGAAATAATTCTTGTCGCCTGAGACGAATATGGCTAGTATAACCTATCCGGAATCGGCGTGCCAAAAGAATTCGCCAACCGCGGCAGTCAATGGTGGACCCACCAGAAGGAGGCAAGATGAAATCCGGTGTCGTTTTGAGAAGCCTGGCCGTTATCGCCGCTCTCTCTATGTTCGCCGCCCCGGCGGTCCCCGCCCGGGATTTGAACAGTCAACCGATCCTGATCGACCAGAGGATCGTCCAGGTCATCCTCTCCCCGGATCACCAGGACGGGATCGACTGGGACCTCTTCGCCCTCTACCAGAGCGACCGGCGCTCGACCACCGGTTTCTTCCCCCTCTCCGACCGGGCCCGCCACCGTCTCGACTTCCAGCCGATGAGAAGGTCCGTTCCCCCGGACCGGGCCGAAAACGTCGATTTCGAGTTCGTGGAGCAGGTTCGGGTCGAGGATTTCGATTTCGGGCCGATCTGGGAGGACACCCGCCCGCCCCGCCGGATCGTCGACGACACCCACTTCGGCTCCCTGAAGATCTACAACTTCAGGAACGTAATGGAATACCTCCGCTCCCTGGGCGAGGCCCGGGTGCTCTTCAGCCGGAAATGGGTCACCGAGGCCGGGCAGCAGTCGATGGTCTCGACCCTGCCGGAGACCGGGGGACCGACCGTGGATCACTGGGAAGGTTCCCGGCTGACGATCCGGCCCCAGGTGGTCGAGAACCGCCGGATCTCCTTCCACCTCAACTCCGAGGTCGCCACCTCGTTCTACGTCGACCCCGCGATGTACCCCGGCTTGCCGGTGATGCAGCGGGGAGGGAAAGAGGTGGCCCGTCTCTGGCGGCTCTTCCGCCTGAACACGATGGGATTGGTCGAGAGCGGCGAGACGGTGGTCTTCGAGGATATCCGGGACGGCAAGGGCGTCCTGATCTTCCTCACCCCCTCGATCCTCGAGTCCCACCGCAAGCGTCTCACCCCCTGAACGGGCCGGGGACCGGGGACTGAAGCAGGACCCCGTTGGTTCCTCGAACCGCTCCCTCCCGGTCTATTCTTTTATCCTTCAATTCAACCTGAAATGGAAATATAAGGAGAAACAGCCAATGGCATCCAGACCTTACAACCTCTACGCCGGGCCGGCCATCCTCCCCCTGGAGGTGATGGAACAGGCCCGGGAGGAACTGCTCGACTTCGCCGGGACCGGCCTCTCGATCCTCGAGTCGAGCCACCGCAGCCCCGGCTACGCCGAGGTCAACGACTCCGCCCGGGAGAACCTCCGCCGGCTTCTCGGCGTACCCGAGAACTACTCGATCCTCTTTCTCCAGGGCGGGGCCAGCCTCCAGTTCGGGATGATCCCGATGAACTTTCTCCGGGGCGGAGAGGCCGACTACGTCAACACCGGGGCCTGGTCGAAGAAGGCGATCAAGGAAGCCGGACTCTTCGGGGAGGTCAATATCGCCGGCAGCTCGGAGGACCGGAACTTCTGCTACGTCCCCGACCCGGATAAACTGGAACTCTCCCCCGACGCCAAATACGTCCACATCTGTTCCAACGAGACCATCGGGGGGATCCGCTATAACCGTTTCCCCCGGACCGGCGAGGTCCCCCTGGTCGCCGATATGTCCTCGGAGATCTGCAGCCGGAAGATCGACGTCTCGGGGTTCGACCTGATCTACGCCGGGGCCCAGAAGAACCTCGGGCCGGCCGGGGTGACCATCGTGATCATCAGCGACCGGCTCCTCGAGAGTTGTCCCGACGGCCTGACCACGATGCTCGACTACCGGACCCACGCCGAGAAGGACTCCAACTACAACACCCCCCCGGTCTTCTCGATCTACATCGTCGGGCTGGTCCTGAAGTGGCTGGAGAAGCAGGGCGGGATCGCCGCCATCGAGGAGAGAAACAACCGGAAGGCGGCCCTGATCTACGACCTGATCGACTCCTCGGATTTCTACCGGGGCACCGCCGACCCCGGGGACCGCTCGACGATGAACATCACCTTCCGCCTCCCCAGCGAGGAACTGGAAGCCGAATTCATCGCCGGGGGGAAGAAGGCCGGGTTCATCGGCCTCAAGGGCCACCGCTCGGTCGGCGGCTGCCGGGCCTCGATCTACAACGCCTTCCCGGAAGAGGGAGTCCAGGCACTGGTTGAATTTATGCGGGAGTTTGAGAAGAAGAATTAGGGGATGAGGGAAGGGTAATCAGTAATCAGTAATCAGTAATCGATCCGCGAAGATTCGTGAGATTCGTGGCTTCTTAAAAGAGGGTGAGGCGGGGGAATAATTTAAGCAATTCAGTGTAATTCGTGGAAAAAATCGAAAGGAGTATCAGATATGACCAAGGTACTGATCGCCACCCAGAAACCTTTCGCTCCCGCCGCCCGGGAGCGGACCGAAAACGTCCTCAAGGAAGCCGGTTACGAGGTCAAGCTGCTGGAATCCTATGCCGACCGGTCCGAACTTCTGGCGGCGGCAGCCGACGTCGAGGCGATGATCGTCCGGAGCGACAAGATCACCGACGAGGTGATGGCGGTCGCCCCGAACTTAAAGTTGGTGGTCCGGGCCGGGGCCGGTTACGACAACGTCGACTGCGCCGCCGCCCGCGAACGGGGGATCGTGGTGATGAACACCCCCGGCCAGAACTCCAACGCGGTGGCCGAGCTGGCGATCGGGATGATGATTATGGCCGCCCGGGGCAAGTACGACGGCAAGCCGGGGCGGGAACTGAAGGGCAAGACCCTGGGGCTGCACGCCTTCGGCAACGTCGCCCGGCGGGTGGCCGAGAT
>PWXJ01000301.1 GCA_003561965.1 PVC group bacterium | reverse complement strand
TTGAATCGGCGATGACACTTCAGGTACATAGTGGAGCCACAATAAAGGAATCTCCACTTATCTGACAAGGGGGTAGGTCTGTACTACAAACGCTTTGAAAAATCCGGTTGTTGCCTTACAATGACTTCCGTTAACTGACCCCCCGAAAATAGTTGTTTTTGGGGTTGAATAGCGAAAGTCGGGATAAGTTCGGCTGACCAGTTGGCCAGCGTCTCTTCCCGGGGAAGGCGGTAGAAGGAGTGGTTGATCTCGGCGGTGGAAAAATGCCGCCGGTAGCAATCCAGCCACCGGCCGGCCGGCAGGTTCTCCGGGTAGAAGGCCTCCTCCCAGTGGCGGAAGTGCCAGCCGGAGGTCCCGATCCGGATCCGTCCGCCCCCCTTGTTCATTCCGGGGAGACCATCCGCTCCGCCTCCCTGACCATCTGGCAGGCGTAGCCCCACTCGTTGTCATATCGGCTCATCAGGAATCCCGGAACCGGTAAACCGTCTCGATGGAGTTGAAGAGGTCGAGGTAGTTCTCCAAAAGCCGGGTGAGCAGTAAATGCCCCCGGACCTTCTCCCGGCCCGCTTCCCCCATCTTCCGGCAGAGTTCGGGGTCTTTCAGGAGGAGGACGATCTTCTCGGCCGCCTCCTCGACCGATGAGACCAGGAACCCGTTCTCCCCGTTGTTGATCTGGTAGCGGATCCCGCCGGTGTCGCCCCCGATTACCGGGGTCTTCTTCCACATCGCCTCGGCCACGGTCAGCCCGAACCCCTCCCGGATCGACTTCTGCAGCACCACCGCCGCCCGGCACTGGAGGGCGTTGACCAGGGCGGTGTCTTCCTTGGAGAGGATGATGATCCGCTCCTCCCGCTGCTCGCGGAGGGAGTTGTAAACCTCCTCGCCTTCCGGGTCGTCGGTGGCGACGTTGCCGAGCAGGACCAGGGTGGCGTCCACTTCCTTTCGGGCGATCTTGAAGGCCTCGATCACCCCTTCCGGGTCCTTCCAGCGGTCGAAGCGGGAGATCTGGACCACCAGCGGGAGATCGGTGGGGATGTCGTAATGGTCGAGGCGTTCGTCCATCTCCTCCCCGGGCATATCGTAATTGGTGATGGAGAAGGGATCGATCGCCGGCATAAAGAAGAACTGGGGGATATCCAGTTTCCGCCGGTACTCCTCGATGCTGAAGATGGCGGCGTCGTAGCGGTTGATGAATCCGGTCAGGTATTGCAGCAGCTCCGGGTCGGGTTCGGTCAGGTCGACGTGGCAGCGCCAGATCCAGGGTCCGCTCTTGGGGTAATGCTCGATCATCGCCAGCGGCTGGGGGTCGTGGACGATGACCAGGTCGTGGTCGAGGTGGTTGCGGATGGCGTTCTGGCGGATCACCCGGCGGTAGATCTCCTTCTTCCGGTCGGTGAGGTTGATCTTCCCGCCCTGGAGGGCGTTGTGCATCTTCTTGGTGATGGAGAAGAAGTCCGGGGAGCCCTGGATCACCCGCCAGCCGGTGGTGATCCCGACGCTGTTCATCAGCAGCGAGAGCGAGCCGAGGAGGTTGGCCACTCCGCCGCCGTAGTAAGTGGAACTGACATTGGCCACGTGCAGGCCCTCGACCCGGGAGGCCTTCTCCCGGATCCGCTCCACCGACTCATCCCCGATCAGGGGGCGGTAATCCTCGATCCCGATCAGTTTGGTTTCCATAATCATCTCCTGTCCAGAGTGTTTTATTCCCGGCATTTCGGCTGGCCGGACTGTTGGCCGGATAGACGATCTCAATTCTCCCAATTACCTGCGGCGAGAATAATCAGAATCGCCGTTAACGCTTTCCTGTTCATAAAATTGCTCCTTTAGTCACATTTTAGAAGTAACTGATCACGATCGCGATCAGCAGGCCGACCAGGAGGACCCAGACCAGGGCGTCCCAGGCCGCCAGGGTCTCCGTCTCGGTTTCAACCCCGGCCTCCCGGTCGTCTCCGGCGGTCCGCCTCGTCCGTTTTGCCGGCGGGATCAGGGCGGCCAGGATCAGGCCCAAAAAGATCCCGAAGATCAGGTAAGCCAGCCAGGGGACGCCCCAGCCGTAAGGCCCGAAGGGCGGGATCCAGGCCCCGGCGGCCCAGGTGCCGAGAAAGAGGATCAGGAAGAACAGCAGCAGGGCCGCCCCGAACCCCTGCCGGCGGAAACCGAGGGCGATCACCGCGGTCAGGATCAGGGTAATAATCAGGATGAAAAATATGTCCATTATGATCATCGTCTCTCCTCCGTGGATTTGACTGTTGTTACCAGATCTGGTGGTCGAGCGGGTCGAATTCCGGAAAGAGGTAATCGCGGTAGTGATGACGAGGGTCGTGGACAATGTCGGTTACTCCTTTGACCGTGAGCTGATTGTCCACCTCCCGGGCGCCGGCCGCGAAGGTCCGGGCGACGGCGGTGTTGTACTCCCGCCAGGAATCGACTTCCCCGGTCAGGGTGGCCACCCCCTCTTCCACGCTCACCGTGACCTGTTCTTCGTCGACCAGGGGGCTCCAGTAGAGATAATCCTCGATGTCCGACTTGATCTGCCGGTCGCTCTTCCAGGGCCACTCTTCGGTCACCGTAATCCGGTTGCTGACCTCGACCACCCCTTCGACTCTGGTGGCCAGATCTTCCGCCCGGTTCCTCTCCCAGTGGGTGTTTACCGTGCCGGAGAGGAAGGCCATCCGGTTGCGGACCTGGACGGTGATGTCAAAACGGTCGAGCAGGACGTCGCGGTCCAGCGACCCCCGGAGCCGGGCCGCGATTTCGGTATCGGTCAGTTCGGTGACCGGCCGGACTTTTATCCGGTTGCTCACCGACCAGACCCCATCGGTATTTCGGGCGATCCCGACCGCGGCCCGCTTGGCCGCCAGGTTGTCGACGGTACCGGTAAGCTCGACCAAGCCGGCCTCCACCTCCACTCCGATCTCGAAGGGGGCGGCCCGGGGGTCGTCGGACAAGGCTTCCCTGATCGAGACCCGGATCTCCTCGTCGGAGATAATCGCGTCCTCGATTTCCGGGAAGATATCCTCTTCCGCCCAGGGCTCCACCTCGAGGCCCTCGTCGTTGACCGAGGCCACGCCGCCCACCCAGGCCAGTCGGCGGGCGCGGAATTTTTCGCTGAAACTGCCGACGGTTCCGCTGAGGTGGACCCGGCCGTCAGTGACCTCGACGGAAACCTGCTGTTCGTTGACGTGGGTATCGGCGGCGAGTTTCCGCTCAACCTCGGCTTTGATCTCCGGATCAAGCCGCTCTTCCGGATATTCGACGGAAATCCGATTATCGACTCCCCGGACCCCCCGGTTCCCGCTGGCCACCTCTTCGGCAAGGTCCCTCCGGGCCCGGGAATCCACGGTGCCGGTCAGGATGACCTTTCCCCTGTCGACTTCCAACTCGACCTGGTAAAGCCGGGTGGCCGGGTCTTCGAACAATGCCGTCTCGACATCTTCCTGAATCTGCTCGTCGGTCCGGGCGACCGGAACGATGGTCACCTGGTTGACGACCGAGCGGACACCCCGGATCGCGGCGGCGATCTTTCCCGCCCGTCTCCGGGCCAGCAGGTTGTCGACCGATCCGGAAAGGGTGACGATGCCGTCGGTGGTGGCGACATCGATCAGGTGGGCCGGAACCCCGTAGTCGAGCCGGAGCTGGTTTTCCACCGCCCGGTTGATCCGGACGTCGGTGATCTCCTCAACTTCGGCCGCGGCCGGACCCGCCGCCGCCAGGGTCAGGCCCAGCAAAAGGGTGAATATTATCGACTGTGTTCTGTTTGCGCTTCGCATAGCTTTGTCCTCCCGGTAACTTTTTGACCGTTGCTGTTACTTTTCCTCTTCTGGTTTTTATCAATTAACATCGTCTCCTGCCCGGTTCTCCAGACTGACAGGATAATTATTTCATTCCGGAGGGGCCGGGACAAGTGGCTGATTCCCCGATAAATTGACTTAATTCTACCTGGAGGCTGACCCCGGCCCGCCGGAACAAGTAGAAGAAAGTCAGCCAAAAGGCGAAGTAAACCCTTGCGGCCGGCCGGGGGTAGGTAACAGGATAATTATCACGAAAGGTAACTACTCAGGACTCGATAACAGAGTACCCCCCCGGCGGGTTTGTCCCGCCGGAGGGAAAGTTCAGAAGATAGTCCGCGACCCTCCCCACTCCCACCGGCGCGTGGGATTGGGGGGAAACGGTGTTATCGTCTGATGAACTGATTCACCTGCCGGGTGAACCGGCAGGGGTCTTGAGACAACTTCCATATGGCCGAAGGGTTCTGAATAGTTACCACGAAAGTATTAATTTTCAGCCGAAAAGGAGGGAGAAGATGTCTAGAGCGAAAGACGGAGACCGGGTAAAAGTCCATTACTCCGTGAAGACCGATGGGGAAGAGTCCACCCCGGATACCGGAGAGACCCAACCCCTGGATTTCACGCTCGGCCGGGGAGAAGTCAAACCGGAACTGGAACGGGCGGTGGAAGGTATGCGGGTGGGGGAATCCAAGGTGGTGAAGATCGTCTCCGAGGAGGATTACGGCCCTTACCGCCGGGACCAGGTCTTCGAGGTGAACAGTAGTATCTTCCCCCAGGGCCAGCAACCCCAGCCGGGGCAGGAGGTCCTGCTCCATCTCCAGGGGGGCGAAGAGATGATGGCCCGGATTCTGGAAGTTTCCGGCGACCGGGTCATCCTGGATACCAACCACCCCCTGGCCGGCCGTGAGGTCAACCTCGATATTATGCTGGCCGAGATCAATTAAACCGTCCCTACGTTTCGCTCCATCGCCCACCGCGATTCCGACGGCGTTCTTTCCTCATAGATGGTGGCCAAGAAGCCGGGGATAACCTATAATCAAGCCCGGTTGGGGGAACGGCATCGGGATGATTTATCGGAGGCGGTCGGGGCTATGGACTCGGGGATTATCCAGGAAGGGAGAAACTGCTGGACTTCGGTCCGGGCTTCCCGGGTCGCTTTCCTGGTTGATTCCGCTTCCTATTACCAAGCCTTTTACCGGGCCGTGGAGAATGCCCGGGAGACGGTCTATATCCTGGGCTGGGATATCGACAGCCGGATCCCCCTGTTGAGAGAAGCCGATCCCCCGGTCCGGCTGGGCGAATTCCTCAACCGGGCGGCCCGGAAGCGGAAGCTCGATATCCGCATCCTGGTCTGGGACCCGGCCCTGATCTATCGTTTCGAGCGGGAGG
>PWXJ01000310.1 GCA_003561965.1 PVC group bacterium | reverse complement strand
TGACGATTCAATCCTGTCGGCTGGGCAGAAACTGCTGCTCAAGAGGATTCTCATCGAGTTGCTCTCCGGCCAGGGAGTTTCCGGCCGGATAAAACAACGCGGATGAAATAAAGTCTTGACCCGGTGTAGCCCGCTGGATACAATGCGATGATCGAAATCAGCCAGGCGGGAGGGGATAAGCGGAGTCAGAAAAGGGATATCAATGAAGTTGAAAGTGCCTAAAGTTCGAAGTGCCTAAAGTTAATGGATCCCCTGAACAAGCCCCCACAGGGGGCGACACAAATGAAGTTGCGCCTGGCGCGTAACCTCTGAAACGGCGAGTAAAGATGAGCAAGACGGCAACCACCCGGTATGACGTGGCGGAACATCTCCGGACACCCGAAGAGATGGCTGCCTACCTGGAAGCTTGTATCGTGGAGTCAGACGGGGACGCGGCATTTATTGCCAGGGCGCTTGGCGATATCGCCCGGGCCAGGGGTATGGCCAGGGTCGCCCGGGAAGCGGGCCTCTCCCGGGAGAGTCTGTACAAGGCTCTCTCCGGGGAACGCATCCCGAGTTTCGATACAATTCTCAAGGTGGTAAGAGCGCTCGGGCTGGAGCTGCATGCCGTCGCTCCACGGGCTTGACTCCGGTCCCACTAGTTTGTTTGCCGGACCGGCGGGAGATCATACGCCGCCTTTTCAACCCTTTCGCGGAGACCGACTGTAACTATTCCCGATCCGGGGGGTCTCAACTCACTGCGAGGCGGCGTTCGGTTGTTCTCTTTTTCGCTTGCCGCCGCCCTGTGCCTGGAGGACTATAAACCCGGGTTATTCTTATATTAAAAACAACACTACTGGACAGATTATGTCCAGTAGTGTTACTATTATAGACAATGAAAAAGGATTCAATCAGCCTGAGCACTTGGGTCGACCGGCTTCAACGGTCCGGACGTTACGCGTTTACCCGGTCCGGAGCGGAAAGAAGCCTTGGTCTGAGCGAGACCAGCCTGGATAAGGCTCTGCAGAGGTTGTGCCGGCGGGGGCGTATTCTCCGTCCGCGCAAGGGGTTTTACGTGATCATCCCGCTGGAGTACTCCGCCGCGGGGACCGTTCCGCCGGAGTGGTTCATCGGGGATCTGATGGCGTTTATCGGCAAGCCCTATTATGTCGGGTGCCTCTCCGCGGCCGCGCTGTACGGCGCCGCCCACCAGAGGCCGCAGGAGCTGGAGGTCGTGGTTCCTTCCTACGAGCGCGCGATCGATAACCCGGCGGTCCGGATCAGGTTCCTGCAGTATTCCGGGATGTCGAAAGCGCTGATACGTCGGCACCGGACTCACACCGGGGATTATCCGGTCTCCTCCCCGGAGTGGACGGCGATCGACCTGATACGTTTTCAGAAGCACCTGGGCGGTCTCGACGCCGTGGCCACGGTTCTGGCGGAGCTGGGGGAATCCCTGGATGGCGGCCGGCTCCTTGAGGCTGCCCGCCGGGAGTCCGTCAACGCTGTTTTGCAGAGGCTGGGCTGGATGTTGGATTCCGCCGGATTCACGGGGCTGACCATGGCCTTACGCGAGTATATTGCGAGCCGGAAGTCGCGGGTTGTGCTTTTGAACCCGGCGGCGAAAGATCGCCGCCGGTTCCGTAACCGTCGCTGGGATGTATGGGTGAACGAGAAGCCTCGGAGTGAACTGTGATACCCCGGGCCGATATCGTTGAGTGGAGAAACGCCGGGCACCCCTGGAAGACGGATGCCCAGGTCGAGCAGGACCTGATCCTGAGCCGGATGCTGGTGGAACTGTTCCGGGGCGGTACGCTCGCTGAGAAGCTGATTTTCCGCGGCGGTACCGCTTTGCACAAGCTCATTCTGCCCCGGCCGGTCCGGTATTCCGAAGATCTCGACTTTGTCCAGAGTATGCCCGGCCCGATCGGTCCGATATTCGACGAGATTCGATCAATCTTTGATGGGTGGCTGGGGAAACCCAGGCGGAAAATCGGCCCGGGGGTGGTCAACTTAGTTTACCGGGTCGCGTCTGAAGACATCCCCCCGCTTCCACTCCGCGTTAAGATCGAGATTAACACCCGTGAGCATTTTCAGATCTGGCCGATCGAGCAGAGGGAAATCCAGATAACCTCCCGGTGGTTTACGGGCGCCGCCGTTGTCCCCGTATATCGCGCCGAGGAGTTGCTGGCCACCAAGATGCGGGCGTTGTATCAGCGTCGAAAAGGCCGCGACCTGTTCGACCTGGCGGAGGGATTGCGGCAGGAGGGTGTCTCCCCGGAAAGTATCGCGGCCGCGTTTATAAGATATTCCGAAAACGCCAAACAGAAGATAACTGCAAACAGCTTCCGGGCTAACCTGGCGGAGAAGCTTGCTCACCCGGGTTTTCTTACCGACTGCCCGCCACTGTTGCTTGCCGGGATCCGTTTCAACGCGGAAGAGGACCGGGCTCTGGTTGATCGTGAACTTATATCCCGGATTGACGGCAATTGAAAGCGTTTCGGAATTAGCTGGTCTCAGACACCCGCGGCCTCGCTTGTGGGCGAATCAGTTCAGCGGCTAACCGGGAAGCTAACAACCTCTCTATCCCCCCCTCCCCGGTACAATCCGGGCACATAGGTAACTCTCTTTATGACCGGTCAGGTTGGAACGATCTTTCAGAACCTCTCGCTTGAAATTCCGATTGGTAAGGGGCCAGGGAGTCTATATTGAATCCGTTAATCCTGCCTTAAGGTTCTCAAGCAGGTTCAATCTCTCTTCAAATCCTGCCTCGCCCTTCATCTGTTCTATGAGGGGATATTGCCGCCGGTCTCCCGTCTCTTCCCCCAGAATTTTCAGGACTATCGTATCGAGTATCTGGTCCCGACAGGCCGCCCCGATCAGGAAAAAGGGGATGGAGAGCGTCCCGGTTACCCGGGTTATCGCCCCGGTTACCTCGAGGAACCCGGGATCAATCCGGTCCGACAAATCGATGGAGTTCTTTCTCATAGATCATTCGCGCCGTTTCGATGTTCCTTTCATCGCCGGCGGCGATCAGGTCGGCATAGACAAGGATGGGATGGACCAGTCCAGGGCGGTCCCGGTCGCAGGTGAAATTCCAGAATACCTGCAGAATCTCGATATCTCCGTCGGCGGCCTGTTTTAACTTGTTCTGAAGAAGCAACGGACCCAGGGGCTGGAAGGCGTAGATGGTTACCACCTGGGGCTTGAGATATTTAGTTATAAAATGTGCCGCCACTTCGCCACCGAAATAGGCCTGGTTGTTGAAGACGGCATCTTCCCACCAATTTCCGGCTGGAGCCCGGAACCGGCCCAGCCGAAGCTTCGGCCGGAGCTGTTCGGGGTAAGCGGTCACCCAGCGGGTTAACAGGTCTTTCTTGTCCGTCAGCCGCCGGCCTTTTCCCCCCATATCCAGAAGAAGATTCCTGCCTTCCAAATCACGCATAACAGCTGCTACGGTCCCCAGGGCGACATCGGCCTGTTCGGCGATGTCGCGGTAGGGCCTCTTCTCCAGTCCTGGATTGCAGAGGAGGGCAAAAACCACTTTTATCCCGGCCGGCTTGAAAGTTTTTCCGGTTTCGGCGGCCTTGTATTTATCGGGTTTTTTATTCCCTTTGATGAATATAAGCAGCCGGGGTTCATTGATATAAGCGTTCCCGGCCGCGTCGATGAAGGGGATATCCAGTTCTTTCAGGCGGTCGGCCATCGCGGGGGCGACATATCCGGTGACAAGCAGTGTCCGCCGGTTAGTATGTCCGTACGTCTGGGCCATAACGCCGATGGCCGCGTTAGTCAGGGCGGGCTTGACTGCCACCGGGAAGACAATTTTCGTTCCGTCCTTGACGATCCGCACCCCGGCATCAGGGAAGGGGGTTCGCGGAACCACTTCCGCCTTCAAACCGGTTGCCTGATGGACAGCATCCAGGGCATCCTCGACTAATCCGCTCTCTCTGATTTTTCGGTTCACCAGTGCACCATGTTCACTTATTATATTTGTTCAATATTAGTGAACGTACGATAATAATGAACACAGGTCAAGAAAAAAATTCGGGCCACAAGGCTTAATTCCTTCGGGGTTCCTCGGAACTCAGACCCCCGCTCCGACTTTGCCGCCGTTGTGGGTGGTGAATCAGTTCATCAATTATCGCCCGGCCGGGTTCTGCCAGACCCCCGCCGGTTTATCCGGCGGGCGTAGTTCAGCAGCCTCTGCCGCACGGAGGCCGCCACGTTGGAACGTTTCCCTTCTTTCACGAGAGAGATTCCATATACGGACGCATCGTACCGCTGACCCGGCAGATCCGGGCGTAGTTCCACAGTTCATCCAGCGAACCGAGTCTCAGTCTCCGGTATTCCCGCAGGGCTTCCAGCGCGATATCGAGCCCGATCTTGTTCCGGTACTTGAAGCAGTCGGCCACTGTCTTCGCCGCGTTGTAAACCCGAACGGTCACGCCTTCGATTCGGTGTTCTTCAATCCCTTCGCTCAGGGCCCGGCCCGAGAACCTGGCGATCCGGAGTTCCGGGTATTCCAGCCGGGGCCGCCTGGCCTTCCCGTCCAGCGCGACCCAGACCTGGTGGGGGCTCTGGGTGCCGATGTCGTGGAACCGGAGAGCGGTCAGCAGGCAGAACACTCCGCGGGGAACCCGCCGGGCCACCTGGGCCAGAAGGTGACGCTCGGTTATCTCCGCGCCCGCCGGGACATAGATGCCGCGCGAAACCCGCTGAAGTTGTCCCCGGTCGCACAGGCGCTTGAGATAGACCGAGGGTATGCCGAGCCGGGTGGCGTCCCGGGCACGGATCATCCCTCTCTCCACGGTCAGATCCCGCAGCCTTTTTGCGTAATCTTTCTTCACGGGGACATTATGTTGCATAACGTAGGGATATGTCAACAAGTACCGACATATTCTTACTTAACGCGAAGAGCCGCTCAACGAGCTGAATCCGCACAATTCCGGGGGCGCAGTACTTAATTCCTTTCGAATGCGTCTAGGCACTCAAACCCCCAGGGCCTTGCCTGCGGGTGACTCAGTTCAGCAGCTACCCGAGCAGCCACCGCCCTTTCTCTCCCTCCTAAAGGGTTCGACGGGGAGAGGGGTTTCTTTTAACAGTTTGATCGGGCTCAGTCCGGTATCCGGGAAAACTGTAAAAATTTCGGAATAAAACCCCGGTCTTATCCGACTGTCTTTATGTAACGCGGATAGTCGGTT
>PWXJ01000148.1 GCA_003561965.1 PVC group bacterium | reverse complement strand
TCAATTTGCCGCGAACTGATTAGATTGCTTCGTCGCCTTCGGCTCCTCGCAATGACAGAGGTCATTGCGAGCGAATGAAATGAGCGAAGCAATCTCTAACGCCCTGGCTGATAATATTGTTCTTCGTGAATAATCCGGGTTAACCGATAGATTTCCAATAGATTTCCGATAGATTTCTCGGTGGAATGCTTGCCGGCAGCGGGCTATAATATGGTTTTGATTCGCGGGCTCGATACCACAACCGAGCCGACGCGGGAGTAAGGCGGATGAAACACACCCTGCAATTATCTCCCCGGGAAAAGATCAGGATCTGGCTGGATCTCTCCGACTTCAGCTTCCGCCTGATGAGCGCGGCCCTGGGCGAAGAGCAACTGGAAGAGAGGCTGGGGAGGATGCGCGAGGAAGATCTCCGGGGACACAGGAATTTCCTGACCCGGCTCGGGGAGTTGAACCGATGACCGGCCCGGATCTATTGCAGGTCTTGAAGGCGGTGGTCTCGACGGCCCGCCGTCACCGGGTCAGAGTCATTCTAATGGGAGGTATGGCGGTCAGCGTTTACGCTCCTCCCCGGGCGACCTACGACATCGACGCCATCGGAGAGTTCGGGGAGGGGACGATGGCCCCTTTCCTGGCGGATCTGAAAAAACAGGGCTTTACCTTTGACGAGGGAAAACCGGTCCGGAAAATTGCCGGGCTGCCGTTCGTTTCTTTCTTTCATCCTCGTTCCAAGATTTATTTTGACCTGTTTATCGCCGAAAGCGAGTTCCAGGAGTCGATTGTCCGGCGGTCCCGGCCCCTCCGGTTTGAAGGCATCGAGCTGGAACTGATCTCCCCCGAGGACCTGATCCTGGTCAAGATTCTCAGCGGCCGCTCCCGGGACAATGAAGATATCCGGCAGATCCTGGAGGAGAACTCCCGGACTCTTGATTTTGATTACCTGCGCAAGTGGGCGGACAAGCTGGGCCGGCAGGTATTCCTGGAAGATGAAATCAAGAGCGTCGGTATCAACCCGCCCGATTTGAAGTAACTATCCGGGTACTGGCTCAAGTCCCCCCGGCCGAGACCGGGCAGGCGCCGGGAAGACCCGGGAACAGGGTATTTTCCTGTCGAACCCTTGGGGAGTTAGGACGCGGTGAAAGCCCTCTCCTGGCAACCGGTGTCCGGGGCGCCCGGGGCGGAGGTCTATCCCTGGCTCCGCAAGCCCCACTGTTTCTCCTCCAACTCCTACCTGGTCCGGACCCCGGAGGCGCTGGCGGTGATCGACCCCGGGGGGCTCCCCGAGCAGACCGCCGCGCTGGCCGACCTGGTCCGGGAGGAGCTGGTCCGCCGGCCCCGTCCGGTCCATATCCTTCTCACCCACTGCCACCTCGACCACTCCCGGGAGGCGGCCGGGCCCGGGTTCTGGCGGGAGGTGCCGGGGGCGGAGGTGTTCATCCACGCCCGGGGGGCCCGGGCGCTGGGAGAGGCCGACCGGAGGCTGACCCAGGAGGAGATCCTGGGCGGCGGCCTCGAACCCTTCAACGCCGCCCGCCCGCTCTTCGCCGACGGACGGAAGAGAGAAACGATCCCCCTCGGCTCCGGCGCGGCGATCGAGGCCCTCCCGGCCCCCGGGCACAGTCCCGACGGGGTCATCTACCGGCTCGGGGAGACGGACTTCATCGGCGATCTCCTGAGCGCGGTCACCCCCCTGATCGCCGGCATTCCCGGCTGGCACCGGGAAGACCTGATCGGTTCGCTGAAGGCGGCCCTGGCCCGGATTGACGCCGGGGAGGTCCGGGTCTGCTGCCCCGGCCACGGGCGGCCGCTCCTTGGGGAGGATATCGCCCGGGTTTTCCGGCGGGCGCTCGCGGAGGCCTCCGCCCTGGAAGGGATCGAGACCGCCGACGCCTCCCGGGTTAAGTACGTCTCCGGCCGGGCCCGGCGGCTCTTCGTCGAACTGGAGGCCGCCTTCTCCCTGGTCCGGGAGCGGCTGGAGCGGCTCTCCTCCCGCCTCGATTACCTCGAGGAGTGGTCGGCCGCCCGGGAGATTTCCGCCATCCTCGACTCGGCGGAGGTCGCCCGGCTCCTGGGGGAGTTCCGGGATTTCTCCGCCCGCTTCCGGCCCGGGAGAGACGTCGAGATCGGGGTGGCCCTGAAGGCGGTCCTGATCGCCCACCGGATCTTCGGGCTGCTCGATTACCAGGGGCTGGCCGAGGTCCTCGACCCCGCTCTCCTCCGCCTGACCCGGGGACTGCTCGAGGACTACATCGCCGAGGCCCGGGGGTTCCGGTTGGAAGGGGAGGAGGAGACGGACCTGGAGGAACTGGTCCGGGAACTGGCCGGGGAGGGGGGACCCGAACCCCCCGGATTGGAGGAGATCCCCGACGACCCGGAGGGGTTCACCCGCTACCTGGTCCGGACCCTGGCCCGCCCCCATTGGTCGCGGACGCTGGAGGTCCGGACCGTCCCCGCCGGCCGTC
This sequence comes from PVC group bacterium, assembly GCA_003561965.1. Taxonomy (GTDB): domain Bacteria; phylum Auribacterota; class Erginobacteria; order Erginobacterales; family Erginobacteraceae; genus Erginobacter. The sequence continues at coordinate 2,736 of PWXJ01000148.1, read as the reverse complement.
CCCTCCTCCTCCGGGCCGGCCGGCGGAGGCTGCGCGACATCATATCCATCCTCTTCCAGGAAATAGCGGGGTCGGACCCGCGCAAGTCTCTCGTTGGCAACGTTAAGGGTAAAAACCACCCCCCGAAAACTATCTTAGCGGTCCAGTTTTGCCCCCGGAATCAAGACTCTAAGCTAAATTAATTTACAAGGACAACCGTTCCGGACCGTGTTAGATTATTGGCATTTTCGGAACGCTGTAATAGCGTGCTGAACAGAGGAGCCGTTTGTGGACCCGAGCCCGGGAAAACCCGGTATTTCCCCCGAGAGAGTCGAGCCGGAGGCCGCTGAAGAAGCCCGCCGGCTCGAGGAAGAGCGGGTGGAGCAGCGGATCCTGAAGTTCTCCATCTTCGGCGCCTTCTTCTTCGCGGTGATGGGGATGATCTGGGGCGTCCTGGCCCGGTCCCAGATGATCAAGTTCGACGCCCTCTACTCCAGCGTCAGCGTCCTCCTCGCCGGCGTCTCCATCTTCGCCGCCCGGAGTATGAAGCGGGGGGACGACGAGAGGTTCCCCTTCGGCCGGGCCCAGATGGAGCCCCTGGCTATCGCCCTGAAATCGACGGCGATCACCGTTCTCTGCCTGATCGCCTTCGTCCAGGCCCTGGTCTCCCTCTTCTCCGGCGGCCGGGAGATCAACGCCCTTTTCGCGATGACCTACGCCCTGGTCTGCACCGCCGGCTGCTTCGGAATCTACCTCTATATCCGCGGGAAGAGAAAGCGGGTCCGGACCTCGGACCTGATCGGGGCGGAGAGTATGCAGTGGCTGATGGACGCGACGCTCAGCGCCGCGGTCCTGGCCGGGTTCCTGATCGCGCTGATCCTGCAGCGGGCCGGGCTCGAAAGCTGGGCCCGGTATCTCGACCCGCTGATGGTGATCGTCGCCTCGACGTTCTTCATCAAGGCCCCGGTCCGCTCCCTGATCGCCGGCATCCGGGAGATTCTGCTGATGGCCCCCGAAGGGGAGATCCGCCGCGACTCCCGGAAAGTGCTGGAGGAGATCGCCGAAAAACGGGGTTTCGCCGGCGTTGTCCTCCGGCTGAGCAAGACCGGCCGGGAGTTCGATTACAAGGTCGGCTTCGTGGCCCGGGACCCGGGCGACCGGCGTTCCCTGGCCGAACTGGACGAGATCCGCGGTGAAGTCCTGAGCCGCCTCCAGTCCGTCTGCGAGAACCAGATCTGGCTGGGGGTTTCGTTCATCCACGACCGGAGATGGGTATGAGGACCGCCCGATGAACGCCGGCACGAAGACAACCGGCCGCCTCTTCTACGGGGCCCGGCCTCCCGCCGCCGAGCCGGACCCCCTGGAGGAGCAGCGGTTGGAGCGGCATCTTCTGAAGTTCTCGCTCTATTCCGCCTTCTTCTTCGCCGGGCTGGGCCTGGTCTGGGGCAAGCTGATCCGCTCCCAGCTGCTGATCTTCGACGGGGCTTACGCCCTGGCCGGTATGGTCACGGCCTGCCTCTACGTTTACGCCTCGAAGGTTATTTCCGCCGGGGACGACGAGAAGTTCCCCTTCGGCCGCTCCCAGATCGAGCCCCTGGTCATCATCATCAAGGCGGTCGCCATCCTCGCCGTCTGCGCCTTCGCCTTCAGCAAGGCGGTCGGCTCCATCCTGGCCGGCGGCCGGGAGATCAACGTTCTCTCGGCGATGGTTTATTACCTGATCGGGATCGCCGGCTGCCTCGGGAACTGGATCTACATCGGCCGGAAAAGAAAAAAGTCCCGTCTCTCCGGCCTGACCGGTTCCGAGATCCGGCAGTGGCGCTCCGACACCCTGCTCAGCGCCGGAATGGTCATCGGGTTACTCCTCGCCCATCTCAGCCGGGGAACCGAGCACGCCGCCTGGGTCCGCTACGCCGATCCGGGGCTGGTGATCGTCGCCGTCTTTCTCGTCGCCGCGGCCCCGATCGTCGCCCTGGCCGGGGGGATCCGGGATATGCTCCTGATGGCCCCCGGGGGCGACGTCTACCGCGTCTCCCGTCAGGCCCTGGGGGAGATCGCCAAGGAGCGCGGGTTCGACGGCTTCGTCCTCCGGATCGGCAAGGCGGGGCGGATTTACTTCTACGAGATCGGTTTCGTCTCCCGCCAACCCGGTGACACCCGTTCCATCGGGGAGCTCGACTCCATCCGCCGGGAGGTCGAGGAACGCCTCCGGGGCTTCTACGACAACCCGATCGCCCTCGGCGTCTCGTTTATGCGCGATGAAAAATGGGGCTGAAGAAGGCGCCGCTGGCCAACCCGGGCGGCCGGCGGGTGACCCCTTTTGTCCGCTGGTCGGGATGCTGCTGGAACGGCGGCGGGAGGGGGGGACGGTGGTGGCCGGGATCCAGGGCGGCCAGGGAACGGGGAAGACCACCCTGGTCCGCTACCTGGCGGAGAGGCTGGCGGAAGAGGGTTGCTCCGCGGTCGGGTTCTCGATCGACGACTTCTACTCCTCCCGGGAAGAACGCCGCCGGCTGGCCGCAGCCCACCCGGGGAACCCGTATTACCGGCTGCCCCGGGGGATGCCGGGGACCCACCGGACCCGGGAGCTGGAGCGGGCGTTGCGCGCCCTGAAGGCGGGGGAAGACCTCGACCTCCCGGTCTTCGACAAGTCGGCGGCCGGGGGGGAGGGCGAGATCTCGGAGCGCTCGCGGCCGGTCCGGGGGCGGCGGGACTTCGTCCTCTTCGAGGGCTGGTGCCTGGGGATCCCCGAAGCCG
>PWXJ01000145.1 GCA_003561965.1 PVC group bacterium | reverse complement strand
GCCGGGTCGGTTACAACGAGGAACTGCTCAAGGATGTCGTCCTCTTCTCCCCGGGTTACGTCGAGAACCTGAAGACCAACTTCATCCGGCAGTCGGTGGGGGAAGGCGAGACGATCGCCGAGATCTACAGCCCCGAGGTGGCGACCGCGATGGAGGAACTGCTCCTGGCCCGGGCCGGCGCCGCCGGGACACTGGCGGCCGCCCGCGGGCGCCTGGCCCGCCTGGGGGGCTCCCCAGCTCAGGTCGAAGAGATCCTCGACACCGGAGAGGTCCCCCGGACTTACCGGGTCCCCAGTCCGATTGACGGCGTGATCGAGGAACTGGGGGTTAGGGAGGGAGACCGGCTGGGGGAAGGCGGGCTCCTGGCCCGGGTGGCCGGCCTGGAGACGGTCTGGGTCCGTTTCGAGGCCTATGAAACCGAACTGGCCTGGGTCGAAACCGGGAGTCCGGTCAACTTCACCCTCCCGGCCTACCCCGGGGAGAGCTTCGCCGGCGAGGTGGCCTGGGTCGCCCCGGTCCTCGACGAAACGACCCGTACGTTGGGCCTCCGGGTCGAGGCGGCCAACCCCGACGGGCGGCTCCGGCCGGGTCTCTTCGCCCGGGGAGTATTATCCGCTCCTCCGCGCGTTGTTGACGGCCCCGGCGTCCACGACATTCACGATGCCCACGGCGCTCACGATGTTCACGAGGCTCACGAGGGCCACGAAGCTCACGAGGGCCACGAAGCTCACGAATGCCACGAAGCTCACGAGGTTCACGCCGTTCACCACGATCACTCCGCGCCGCTGGTGATTCCGGCCTCCGCGCCCCTCTTCACCGGGCGCCGCTCCCTGGTCTATGTCAGCGTCCCCGACACCGAGCGGCCGACCTTCGAGCCGCGGGAGGTCCTCCTCGGCCCCCGGGCGGGAGATTATTACATTGTCCACGAGGGTCTGGAGGAAGGTGAGATTCTGGTCGTCCACGGACAGTTCAAGATCGACAGCGAGCTTCAGATCCGAGGTCGGCCGAGTATGATGGCCCCGGAAGGCGGGCCGCCGCCGGTCCACGACCACGGCCCGGGCGATCACGAGCAGCCGGCGGAGCCGGCCCACGACCACGGCCCGAGGTAATATCCGCCGATGAATCCGCCGGAACAAGCAAAAAGGGACGGCTGGCTCAACGGTTTCCTGCGTTTCTTTCTGGAGGAGAAGCTGGTCGCCTTTCTCCTCCTGGCGGCGATCGTTCTCTGGGGGGTCTCCGTGGCCCCCTTCGACTGGGATATCCCCTGGCTCCCCCGGGCCCCGGTCCCGGTCGACGCCATCCCCAATCTGGGCGAGAACCAGCAGATCGTCTTCACCGACTGGCCGGGCCGCTCGCCCCAGGACGTCGAGGATCAGGTCACCTACCCCCTGACCGTCTCCCTGCTGGGGATCCCGGGGGTGCGGGAGGTGAGGTCGAACTCGATGTTCGGCGCTTCGATCGTCTTTTTGATCTTCGAGGACGGGATCGAGTTCTACTGGTCCCGGGCCCGGATCCTGGAGAAGCTCTCCAGCCTCCCCGCCGGTCTCCTCCCCGCCGACGCCCGTCCCGCCCTGGGGCCGGACGCCACCGCCCTGGGCCAGGTCTTCTGGTACACGATCGAGGGCCGCGACCCGGACGGCAACCCGGCCGGGGGCTGGGACCTCCACGAGCTGCGCTCGATCCAGGACTGGTACGTCCGTTACGGGCTGCTGGCGGCCGAGGGGATCAGCGAGGTCGCCTCGGTCGGCGGCTACGTGATGGAGTACCAGGTCGACGTCGACCCCGACGCGCTCCGGGCCCACCGGGTCACCCTGGGAGAGGTCCTCGACGCCGTCCGGAAGAGCAACCTCGACGTCGGGGCGAGGGTGACCGAGGTCAACCGGGTCGAGTACATCGTCCGCGGCCGGGGCTTCATCCGGAACCTGGAGGATATCGAGGAGGCCGTGGTCCGGGCGGGCCCCGGCCGCCTTCCGATCCGGGTGAAGGACGTGGCCGCGGTCGGTCTCGGCCCGGCCCAGCGAAGGGGCGCCCTGACCAAGTTCGGGGCCGAGGCGGTCGGGGGGGTGGTGGTCGTCCGAGAAGGTCACAACCCCCTATCCGCCATCCACAACGTCAGGGATAAGATCGAAGAAATCAGTCCCGGCCTGCCCGAACGGACGGTGGTCGATTGGAAGTCGGTCTCTCCGGGTGAGGTGGAAAATTTCGCGGCCGGGCGGGGATTCGAGGCTTTCGCCGGTGCGGCCGAACTCAACCAGGAAGACTGGCTGGAATGGTTGCGGAACCACCCCCGCGATGAGTGGCCGGAGTGGATCACGGTCAGCCGGCTGGAGATCGTCCCCTTCTACGACCGGACCGGCCTGATCCACGAGACCCTGGCCACCCTCAACGACGCCCTCATCCAGCAGATCCTGGTCACCGTGATCGTGGTCATTATAATGATAATGCACCTGCGGGCGGCGCTGGTGATCAGCTCGATGCTGCCCCTGGCGGTGCTCCTCTGTTTCATCCTGATGAAGCTGTTCGGGATCGACTCCAACCTGGTCTCCCTGGCCGGGATCGCCATCGCCATCGGCTCGATCGTGGATATGGGGATCATTATGACCGAGAACGCCTTCAAGCACCTGGGCGAGGCCGACCCCTCGGAGAGCCGGCTGAAGGTGGTCTATCGCTCGGCTTCCGAGGTCAGCTCGGCGATCCTCACCGCCATCGCCACCACCGTGGTCAGTTTCCTTCCGGTCTTCACGATGCCCGGGGCCCCGGGCAAGATGTTCATCCCCCTGGCCTTCACCAAGACCTTCGTTTTAATCGCCTCGGTCTTTCTCGCCCTGACGATCGTCCCCGCGGCCGTCCAGCTCCTGGTCGCCGGCCGGATCGATTCCCGGAGGCTGAAACGGGGGCTGCTCTTCGGATTGGGGCTGGCCGCGGTCCTGACCGGGGCGGTGAGCATCGCCCGGGGCTGGACCGTCGGCTGGGCGGCGGCGCTGGTCCTGCTGGCGGCGTCGGCCGGGAAGCTGCTGGCGGAGTCGGGCGGGTTCGGGCTCCGGCGGCTGCTGCCGGAGCGCTGGCTCCGGTCGGGAGAAATTTCCGCCTGGTCGCGCCGGCTGGGAGAACGGGTGGGGAGCCTGGCTATCCTGCTGGTGGTGGTCCTGGTCCTGGCCCGGGTCTGGGAGCCGCTGGGGCCGGAGCGGGGGATGATTCGGAACATCGTCTTCCTCGGCCTGCTGATCGGGGGGCTGCTCGGCCTCTTCGGCCTCCTCCTGCGTTTTTACCGCCGCCTGCTCGGCTGGTGCCTGGCCCGCAAGGGGCTCTTTCTCTCCCTGCCGGGGGCGCTCATCCTGCTGGGGCTGGTGGTCTACCAGGGGTTCGGCCCGGTATTTTCCTTCGTTCCCGCCGCCCTGGACGCGACCGGGATCGGTTCCCGGGGGCTGCGGCGGAGCGGGCCCTGGAGCTGGGCGGTCCATACCTTCCCCGGGCTGGGCCGGGAGTTTATGCCCCCGCTCGACGAGGGCTCGTTCCTCTGGATGCCGACCACGATGCCCCACGCCTCGCTCGGGGAGGTCCTGGAGGTGATGTCTCACCAGGACCGGGCGATCGGCGGCGTGCCCGAGGTGGACCTGGTGGTGGGCAAGCTCGGCCGGGCCGAGAGCGCGCTCGACCCGGCCCCGGTCTCGATGATCGAGTCGGTGATTCACTACAAGTCCGAATACAAGACCGACGAGGCGGGCCGGAGAATCAACTTCCGCTACGACCGCCGCCGGGGCGAGTTCGTCCGGGACGACGACGGAAACCTGATCCCCGACCGGGGCGGGCGGCCCTACCGGCAGTGGCGGGACCATATCCGGACGCCTGACGATATCTGGGAGGAGATCGTCGACGCGGCGGCCATCCCCGGGACCACCTCGGCGACGAAGCTCCAGCCGATCGAGACCCGGCTGGTGATGCTCCAGACCGGGATGCGGGCCCCGATGGGGCTCAAGGTCCGGGGTCCCGACCTGGAGACCCTGGAGCGGACCGCCCTCGACCTGGAGCGGCTGCTCCGCGAGGTCCCCCTGATCCGCCCGGAGACGGTCAGCGCCGAACGGGTGGTCGGCAAGCCCTACCTGGAGATCGAGATCGACCGGGAGGCGATCTCCCGCTACGGCCTCAACGTCGTCGACGTCCAGCAGACGATCGCCGCCGCGATCGGGGGGATGACCGTCACCACCACTGTCGAGGGACGGGAGCGGTACCCGGTGCTGGTCCGCTACCCCCGGGAGTTGAGGAACGAGCCCGGCGACCTCGGCCGGGTGCTGGTCGCCGCCGCCGACGGGACCCAGGTCCCCCTGCGGGAACTGGCCGAGATTCTCTACGTCCGGGGGCCGCAGATGATCCGGAGCGAGGACACCTTTCTCACCACCTACGTCACCTTCGGCGGGGCGGCCGGGGCGGCCGAGGTCAACGTGGTCGAGAGCGCCCGGGATTACCTGGACGCCGCCGTCGAGCGGAGGGAGATGAACGTCCCGCCGGGGGTGAGCTGGCAGTTCTCCGGGACCTACGAGCACCAGCTCCAGGCGGCGGCGACCCTCCGGGTGGTCCTGCCCCTGGCCCTGGCGATCATCTTCCTGATCCTCTACTTCCAGTTCCGCTCCGTCCCCGTCACACTGATCGTCTTCAGCGGGATCGCGGTGGCCTGGGCGGGCGGCTTTACGATGATCTGGTTCTACGGCCGGGAGTGGTTCCTCGACTTCGCGCTCTTCGGGGTGAATATGCGCGACCTCTTCTCCCTCCACCCGATCAACCTCTCGGTGGCGGTCTGGGTGGGGTTCCTGGCGCTCTTCGGGATCGCCGTCGACGACGGGGGGGTGATGATGACCTACCTCACCCAGCGCTTCGAGAAGGACCGCCCCGCCACCCGGGAGGCGGTCCGCCGGTCGGTGATCGAGGCCGGCCAGCGGCGGATCCGTCCCTGCCTGATGACCTCGGCCACCACCATCCTCGCCCTCCTCCCGGTCCTGACCGCCACCGGCCGGGGGGCCGACCTTCTCCTCCCGATGGCGCTGCCGATCATCGGGGGGATGACCCTGGCGGTCTTCACCTGGTTCACCGTCCCCGTCCTCTTCTCCGCCCTGCGGGAATCCGGGGTCGGACCTACGGAAGTCGCGGATTAGCAGTTGGATAAGGAAATTACCACCCTTCTGGAGAGCTTAAACCTTCAATTTTGCT
>PWXJ01000264.1 GCA_003561965.1 PVC group bacterium | reverse complement strand
TTCCTCGACATTGTGGAATTTCTGACCGAGGGCTATCCCTACGCCCTCCGACTTCTGGATCCGGCCTCCGCCTTCTTCCCGAATATGAGCACGCGGAGAATGGTTCTCCGGCACAGAACCCCGCCTGAGTCCCTGACGGAGAGTCCGGAGTTCGGGGAATGGCGATCCTACCGGCTTCTCCGGACCCTGCCCCGGGTTTATACCCAGGACGTCCTTGTCCGCAGTTAGCCGGAAGAGGCTTTCTCCGAGTTACTGAACGGCGATCTCCGCCGGGCGGCGTATATTGAGGACGGTGATTGGTTATCAGTAATCAGTAATCAGAACAATGACGACAGGGGCCGGGTTACTGATTACGGACTACTGATTACCGATTACTCTTCTTTAGTGCCCGGCGAGGATTCGGACGAACGCTTTGTCCGGCTCCAGGGGCTGAACCAAATCCGCGACGTCACCATCCCCTCTCCGAACCGGATGATCATCGAGGCTGAGATCCGTCGCCCCGCCTTATTGGTTACCACCGACGTTTACCATCCCGCCTGGGCGGTCAGGGTGGACGGCGAGAGGAGGGAACCGCTCCAGGTCAACTACCTCCAGCGGGCGGTGCCGGTCCGGCCCGGAGACCGGATCGTGGAGTGGTCATTCCGTCCGGCGTCGGTCAAGTGGGGCTTCGTCCTTTTGGCCTTTGGCCTGACCCTCCTGGCCGCTATAATCATCCGCCTTCGCCGGGCCCGCCCGGGCAACTATGAACCGGATTACTGACTTCTGATCACTGATTACTAAAAGCTATGCCCTATCCCCGATTTCGAATTAATATGCCCCTGGGAGAACTGTTCCTCTCCTTCCTCCAGGCGCTGAAGAAATCACCCCCCGGCGTCCGGGAAGTGGAGTTCCTTTCGCGTTTTCGTGAACTGGGTGGATTCCCCGAGATTGTCCTGGTCGGTTCGGGCCGTGCAGGTTTCCGGCTACTATTGGAATCGCTGGATTTCGAGCCGGGGTCGGAGATCATCTTCCCCGCCTACACCTTCCATCCCATCCCGGCTGCTGCCGCCGAATGCGGATTCAAGCCGGTCTTCGCCGATGTCGATCGCGCCACCTGGAATATCGACCCGGAGAAGATCCCGTCCCTGATCAGCCCCCGGACGAGAGCGATTATGCCCACCCACCTTTTCGGGGTTCCGGCCGAGATGGACCGGATCAATGAAATCGCCCGGGAGCACGAGTTGAAGGTGATCGAGGATTGCGCCCACGGCCTGGGCGCGAGGTACAACGGCCGGCCGGCGGGGACGCTGGGCGACACCGCGCTCTTCACCTTCGCGATGAGCAAGAACCTGCCCTGCTGGGGAGGAGGGGCGATGGTGGTGAAGGAATTCGATCTGGCGGAACGGATGCGGGCGGCTCTGAAGAGATCAACTCCTCCCGGCGGATTCTCCATCCTGAAAGGCCAGGCCTTCAACATCGCCGCCATTCTTCTCACCCAGCCGCTGATCTTTCCCTGGATGCTTTATCCGCTGATCCGCCTGGCTTCTCGTTTCGGCAGCGACTTCTTCGACCGTCCCTTTATTGAGGAAGTAACGCCGATATCCCCGGCCGGTTGTCCCGCCGACGGGAAGAGTGGGGCCAGGAGTTTCGCCCCCTTCCAGGCGGCGGTGGGTTTGAGGCAGCTGGGGCGATTCTCCGGCTGGCTGGAGAGACAGGAGGTGAACGCCCGGATACTCCGCTCCCGATTGGAAAGCTGCCCGGGGTTGAAATTTCAGGAGGAACCATCGGGGAGGAAATCTTCGTTTCTCTACCTCAGGGCCCGGGTAGAAGACCCGGATCGGGTCCGCCGTTCTCTCCTCTGCCGGGGGATAGATAGCAAGCCGGACGATATGCGCAATTGCGCCGCCCTGGAGATATTCGATCACCGCTTGGAATGTCCGGAAGCGGAGAAGTTGGGAGGGCATTGCGTCGAACTGCCCTGCAGTCCTTTTTATTCTGAGCAAGCGATCACGAATATAGCCGGAAGAGTGCGGCGGGCGATGCGAAAGATCTGAAACAGGAAAATCCGAACCGGATTCAGCGTTATGGAGTACCAGGAAGTTCACCAGAATCAGAGAATGGTCAGGCCTATCGACCTTCTGACCATCACCCTGGCCTATGTCGCCTCCCAGGTCTTCTTCCGGGCGGCCGGCTGGAGGTTCGATCATTCCCTCATCTACTTCACTATGCACCTGCTCGATCCCGAACTGCTCCGGACGCGGTTGCTGGAGAGCGTCTGGTATATGCATATGCAGCCCCCCATCTTCAACCTATTTACCGGATGGGGCTTGAAGCTCTTCCCCCAGGCCTATCCCACGTTTTTCTCCGGGGTTTTCCTAATGCTCGGATTGGGAATGAGCTGGGCGATGTACTGGCTGGCCCGCTCCCTCGGGGTGGGCAGGAAACTGGCCCTGGGAGCGATCGTGCTTTACGTGATCGGGCCGGCGGATATGTTTTTCCGGAACTGGTATTTCTACAGTTACCCGGTGATGGCGATGCTGGTCTTCTCGGCCGGTCTGCTCTACAAGTATCTCTCGACCGGCCAGCGGAACTGGGGGTGGGCTTTCTTCGGAATGCTGACGATGATTATGCTGACTCGGTATTCCTATCATTTTGTTTGGTTCCTGGCGTTGACGGCCGGGTTGTTTCTACTTCTACAGAACCACCGCCGCCAGATAGTTCGGATGGCGTTGGTTCCCGCCCTGATCTGTATTTTCTGGATGGCCAAAAATTACTATCTCTTCGGTACTTTTTCGATGTCCAGCTGGCTGGGCTGGAGTTTGTCCAAGGTGACCAGCTCGTTCCTCACTCCGGACGAACTGGATAGCCTGGAGGCGGAAGGGAAGGTGTCATCATTGGCCCGGATCTGGCCAGGAAACCGTTTTGAATTTTACGAGGATTTTCTGCGGAAGACCGGGCAACTCTACCACCCGGCCCCGGCTTTGCAACAGCGGGTTAGATCAACCGCCGAGATGATGAATTTCAATGTCAGGAACTTCAACAACATCGATTACCTGGTTATTTCCCGGCAGTACACGCTGGATTCTCTGGCCGTAATCCGACATCGCCCCGCCGCGTATTTTCGCGGTTTGCGCCGTTCGGCAACCCTGTTCTTTTTACCGGTTCGCCTCATTTACGACGAGGAGCCGGATGACACTATTACTGCTTACCATCGGTTCTGGACATTGCTGGGCGGAAGTTGGGGACAACCGGCCGGGGTCGATATGAGCGTACTTCGCGACCTTTCCGTTACCGGCCCCCAGGTCTGTTTACTGGTGGTGTTGTTTTTTATCCTGGCCCCGGCGGTCTTTGTCTCCGACCTTCTCCGGAAGAAGGGTCTGGCCCGCCTGGGAACCGCTCGCCTGGTCACGGTTGGATTTATGCTGTTTAACCTTTTGTATGTTTCGGCGACGGGGATCCTCCTGGATTTCGGGGAAAATAATCGCTTCCGTTCCGAGATCGTTCCCTTGTCGGTGGTATTGGCGGCGGTGATGCTGCAGCGATTTGCCGATGGAAGAAATCGGGGCTCCTTAACCGGCCGACGGAACTGATGAAACTGCGGAATATAGTCTTCATCGGGAAGGAAGTGATTTTAATGAATATTCTTTCTTCCCGGCGTGTCCCCCTGAGCGTCCATATCGGGCTGACCAACCGCTGCAACAGCCGTTGCCGCTACTGCCGGTTCGACCGGCTCTCCGCCCCGGATTATTGGACCACGGAGGCCCTATTGAAAGTCCTCGACGATATGCGGGCGGCGGGCACCCGGAGGGTCCAGTTCACCGGCGGCGAGCCGATGCTGAGAAAGGACATCGGAGTGGTACTGGAACGGGCGAAATCCCTGGGGCTGTTCACCGGGATCTCCACCAACGGGTTCCAGTTGCCGGAGCGGGTGAACGAACTCCTTCCCGCCGACATCGTTCAGGTTTCCTACGATGGCCCGGAAAAGGTCCACGATTACCTGCGAGGGAAGGGGAGCCACCGGACCGCTCAGTCGGCCCTCGACGCTCTACAGAATAGGGGAGTCCCGGTCTGGACCAACACCGTCCTGACCAAGGTCAACGCTCCGCGGATCGAGGAGATAGTCGAGCACGCCCGATCCCGGAAGATCGCCGCCAACTTCGTCCTGCTCGATTATTTCCAGGAACCCCGAGAGCACTTTCACCCCGCCCGGCAAGAGATCGCCGAACTCGTCCTCTCCGGCAAGCAGCGCCAGGAGACCCTCCGGCGACTGATCGTACTGAAAAAAACCGACGCGCCGGTGGGCGGCTCGGTGCCTTATTTCGAGAACGCGCTCAACTGGCCTCGGGATAATCAGGTCACGAGCCCGGAGCAATCTCCTCTCTACCGATGCTGGGCCGGGCGAGCCACGGCTCACCTGGAAGCCGACGGCAAACTCTATGCCTGCGGGATGGGGGTGGGGAGGATGGAGGGGATCGATGTGCTGGAGAACGGCTTTGCCGGGGCCTGGCGAAGGCTCAAACCCCAGCCCGGCTGCCGCTCCTGCACGATGGCCTGCGGGGTGGAGGCCAATCTTATCTTTTCCCTGAATCGGCGGGCGATTTGGAACTGGATTAGAGAGATGATATAGGGTTAAGTGAGCAGTGAGCACAAAGGAGCTCCGAGTGAAACGACTCAAGAACATAATGGTCATCGGCGGGGGAGGGTACGTGGGGGCGGTGCTGGTCCCCAAACTATTGGACACGGGCTACCGAGTCAAGGTTTACGATCTGTTCATCTACGGCGAAGAGGTATTCGAGGAGGTCCGGGAGGATCCGAACCTCACTCTGGTCAAGGGCGACGTGCGGGATCTGGAGTTCCTGGACAAGGAACTGGATGGCATTGACGCGGTCATTCACCTGGCCTGCATCTCCAACGACCCCAGCTTCGAGCTCGACCCGGAACTGGGGAAATCGATCAACTTCGACTGCTTCGAGCCCCTGGTCCGGATGGCCAAGGCGAAAGGGGTGAAGCGCTTCATCTACGCCTCCTCCTCCAGCGTTTACGGGATCAAGGAGTGCGAGAACGTGACCGAGGATATGGAGCTGGAGCCGCTCACCGACTACTCCAGGTTCAAGGCGATGTGCGAGGCGGCCGCCCTGAAATATGCCGACGACGACTTCACCGTCCTGGTCCTCCGCCCGGCCACCGTCTGCGGTTACTCCCCCCGCCAGCGCCTCGACCTGATCGTCAACATCCT
>PWXJ01000147.1 GCA_003561965.1 PVC group bacterium | reverse complement strand
CCCGGACCCCGGCCGAGCAGAGGCACTGGCCCCGGCTGACGTAGTAGGCCCAGAGCGGGATCCCGGTCCGGCCGGCGATCCCGGGCAGAAAGTTGGAGAAAGACGGCTTCCAGTTGTAATCTTCGACCAGGAATATTCCTTCCGGGGTGGTCCGATACATAATAAATCCTCCGCGTTACCCGTTCCAATCGCTCGCTAATATATTAGTGGAGATCGAGGCCGGGTCAAGGAAAAGCCCCGCCGGACCATTAATTCGTTGCAATAACCCGGGCGAAGATGTTCAATATTCACCGGGCCGCGGAAGGCGGTGCGGGAGGATAATTGACCGACCGCCCCTGGCCGTCCCGGAGCTGGAGCAAGAGGCCCGGCCCGGCTGATAATGTAAAGTTATATGGCCAAAATTCCCTTAAACCCCGATTTTTACCCCCGGAAATGACCCTCCAAGACCGTAGCCGGGGGGTGTATAAATTATAAGCTGCCCGGATGGAAATACTTACGCAGGTCCGACCCCGATGAAGATCGCCGTTGCCCAGCTCAACCCCACGGTGGGGGATATCTCCGGGAACCTGGAAAAGATCGAGCGGGTGGTGACCGGGCTGGAGCCCGGGGTGGATCTGGCGGTTTTTCCGGAACTCTTCCTGACCGGCTACCCGCCCCGGGACCTGGTGGAAAAGGGCTGGTTCAACCGCCGGGTCGGTGAAGCGCTGGACCGGGTCGCCGCGCTCTCGGACCGCTTTCCCGCCACCGGGATCCTCCTCGGGGCCCCGGTCGCTTCCGGGCTGAAAATCGGCAAGGGCGTCTACAACGCCGCCCTGCTCTTCTCCGGGGGGGAGATCGTCCACCGGCAGGCCAAGACCCTCCTGCCCAGTTACGACGTCTTCGACGAGTCCCGCTACTTCGACCCGGCCCGGGAACAGGCGGTCTTCCCGTTTAAGAGCGAGACGGTCGGGATCACCATCTGCGAGGACGCCTGGAACGACCCCGAGTACTGGCCCCGGCAGTATTACCCGGAGAACCCGATCCGGAACCTGGCGGAAAAGGGCGCCACCCTCCTGATCAATATCGCCGCCTCTCCCTTCACCGCCGGGAAAGACCGGGTCAGGTTCGAACTCCTGAGCGGCCAGGCCGCCCGTTGCCGGACCCCTTTGCTCTACGTCAACCAGATCGGGGGCAACGACGAACTGATCTTCGACGGGGGAAGTTTTCTCCTGGACGACCGGGGCCGGATGGTGTCCCGGTTGGCGGAGTTCCGGGAGGAGGTCCGGGTGGTGGATACCGGGGAGGCCCGGCTGGCGGAAAATTTTCTTCCCCGGGAGCGGAACGACGCCATCCGGCGGGCGCTGGTCCTCGGGGTGGCGGACTACGCCCGGAAGTGCGGTTTCCCCTCCGCCCTGGTCGGGATCTCCGGGGGGATCGACTCCGCCGTCACCGCCGCCCTGGCGGTGGAGGCGCTGGGGAAAGACCGGGTGACCGGGATCACGATGCCTTCCCCCATCACCGCGGAGATCTCGACCCGGCTGGCGAAAGAGCTGGCCGCCAACCTGGAGATCCCGCTGAAGACCGTCCCGATCGGAGACATCTTCGAAAGTTACCTGGACGGGCTCGGAGAGTTCCTGCCCCCGGGAGACCCGGAAGCCGAACTGGCCCGGGAGAACATCCAGGCCCGGATCCGGGGAAATATCCTGATGGCCTTCTCCAACCGGTACGGCTCACTGGTCCTCTCCACCGGGAACAAGAGCGAGATGGCGACCGGTTACTGCACCCTCTACGGGGATATGTCGGGGGGGCTGGCGGTCCTCTCCGACCTGCCCAAGACCGGGGTCTATGAACTGGCCGAACTGATCAACCGGGAGCGGGAGATCATCCCCCGCCGGACCATCGACCGGCCGCCCTCGGCGGAACTGAAGCCGGACCAGACCGACCAGGACACCCTCCCCCCCTACCCGGTCCTCGACCGGATCCTCTTCCACTACATCGAGGAGAACCGTTCCGCCGGGGAGATCGTGGAACTCGGGCTGGACCCGGAAGCGGTGGAATGGGCGGTCCGGGCGGTCAACCGCAACGAGTACAAGCGCCGGCAGGCCCCGCCCGGCCTGAAGGTGACCGGGAAGGCCTTCGGCAGCGGACGGCGGATGCCGATCTCGGCCCGCTACTGAATCGGACCGGGCCGGTCAGGGGAGTCTTTCGATATTGCTGAGGATGACCGGGTCGGCGTAGGGGTGGTCGATCTCTTCCACCAGAAAGATCGGCCAGCCGGACGGGACGAAGACGGCGAGGGTGAACTGCCCGGTCTCGGCCGAGAACAGACCGGGGTTTTCCCCGTCAACCAGGATACGGTTGTCCGGCGTTCTCCTGGTCTGAATCGCGATCCGGGCCTCGCCTCCGTGGGGACGGAGCCGGGCATAGGAAAACGTCAGGTTCTCCCGGTCGTCGCCGTCGACGGTTATCCGGTAGACGTCTCCGGCCGCGGGCCGGAAACCCGGCTCGGGGATCAGGGGTCTCCAGTAACAGGTCACCGGGCTTTCCGCCGGCTCCGCCTCCGCCGCCGGTTCTTCCGCCGCCCCGGCGGGCGCTTCCGGAATGAAGGTTTCCCCCCTTGCCCCCGGAGACAATAACGGGAGAGCGAAAAACAGCGGAACCAGGTAGAACGGGACTCTTGACATATCTTATCCCTCGATTATCTCAACTCCGGCCCGGTTCGGGCTGGTCCAGCTTGTCCAGTTCGGCCCGGACCACCCGGGCCAGGTCGTCCTCCGCGGCCGGTTTCTCCAGGATCCCGGTAATCCCCGCGGCGGCCGCCTCTTCCCGGGCCCGGTGATCCAGCCCCCCGCTGACCAGGACGCACCGGGCCCGGGGAATAATCTCCATAATCCGACGGTAGAGGTCGATCCCGTTCTCGTTGTCGAGGACCAGGTCCATCACCACCAGCGAGGCCGGGTGGCGGCGGAGATAGCCCAGGGCCTCTTCCCCGCCGGCGGCCTCGGAGACCTCGTAGCCGAGAGCGAAAAGGCGGCGGGCCATCTCCCGGCGGTCGGCGGCATCGTTATCGACCACCAGGATCAGCTCTCCCCGGCCGGAGGGCGATGAACCCTCCCCGGCCTGGTCCTCCCGGGCCGAAAAGTAAAGCATAACCGCCGTCCCTTCCCCCGGCTTCGACCGGACATCGATGTAACCGTGATGGTCCGCGACCACCCCCGCCACCACCACCATCCCCAGGCCGGTACCGGAACTCCCCATCTCCTTGCCGGAGATAAATGGGGCGAAGAGGTCCCTGACCTCTCCGGCCTCCATCCCTTTTCCCGAATCTTCAATCCGGAGAACGGCGTAATGCCCGCGAGGGATCTGCTGGTAACCCCGGTGGGGCTCGTTCAACCGGCGGGCGGAAGTGGAGACGACGATCTCCCCTCCCTCTTCCATCGCTTCGCAGCCGTTCTTCACCAGGTTCATCAGCACGCTGAGCAGCTGGGGCGCCAGACCCATAATCGGCGGCAGTTCGGCGGCCAGTTCGAGCCGAACCCGGGCCCGGGGGAATCGATCCTCGAGGTTCTTGAATCCCAGGGACTGGATATATGACCTGACCACCGCGTTGAGATCGAGCGGCTGGAGTTCCAGCCTCCCCCGCCGGGCCAGGGCGAGGAAATTCTGGACCAGTTCCGAGGCCTGTCCGGCGGCTTTCTTGATCCGCTTCACCGGTCCCCGAAGCTCGCTTTCCGGGTCGAGCCGGTCGGCGATGAAATCGGGGTAGGAGAGCACCGGGTTGAAGAGGTTCTTCAGGTCGTGGGCGATCCCTCCGGCCATAATCCCCAGGGCTTCCATCCGGGCCGAAAGCGCCAGCCGCTTTTTCAGCTCTTCCTCCCCGGCCTCCACCCGACGCCGGGCGGTGACGTCAATCCCGGAGATCATAATCCCGGACGGGACGGAATCCTCGACCACCGTCAGATGCCGCTCCCCGAATAAAATTCGCCGGTTGCCCCGCGGCCCGGCGAACCCGACTTCCCGCTCCGGGGTATATTGATTATTTTGATGCGCGCGGAGATATTCCTCCAGGCCGGATCTCTCCTCCTCCAGGGCCAGATCGAGGAGGTCAACGCCCTCCAGGTCGGGCTTTTCCCTGTCGAAGAGGTTGAGAAAGGCCCGGTTGATCTCCCGGATCCGGCCCTCCCGGTCGAGGAGAACGTTATAGGTCTGGGCCTCCTCGAAAAAGAAACCGTAGCCGGACTCCAGACGGTGGACGCGCTTCCGGAGTTCCTCGATCTTCAGGCCCCGGACCTCTTCCAGCTTCTCGATCTCTTCCCGGGCCTGGGACCGGGAACGGAATCGGATCTTTTTCATCCGGCCCAGCAGCACGACCAGCCAGACCAGCAGAACCATCGCCAGCCCCGCCAGGGCCAGAGCTATTGTCTCCCACATCGTCCTCTTCTCCCTGTCTCAACCGGTGGATCCGTCCCGGCTGAAGTTAACCCGCTGCCGCCAGTAATCAAGAATTGTCTGCAGGGTATCATCGATCCCGTATTCGGGCCGCCAGCCGGTGGCGTCGGCAAACCGGGTGTGATCGCCCTGGAAGATCGGGACATCGGACTTTCGGGTTCTCCCGGCGGCCGTCCGGACCTCGATTGCCCGATCGCTCAGCCCGATCAGCCGCTCGAGGATCTCCCGGACCCGGAGGGCCCGGCCGGAACAGACATTGTAAACCCCGCCGGCCGGGCACTTCTCGGCCGCCAGCCGGTAGCCCCGGACCATATCCCGGACGTCGGTGAAGTCCCGGGCCGGTTCGAGGTTGCCGACCTCCAGCACCGGAGGCCGGCCGCCCCGCTCGATCCGGGCGATCTGGAGGGCGAAGGAGGCGGCGACGAACCGGGGCCGCTGGCCGGGCCCGATGTGATTGAAAGGTCTGAGGATAACCGTGTCCAGCCCGCGGTTCCGGCAGTAGTACCGGGCGGTCTCCTCGGCGCAGAGCTTGGTCAGGCCGTAGATCGAAGACGGCCGGAGGGGGTGGTCCTCGATCAGGGGCATCTCTTCCGGCCGGGCTTTCCCGTAAACCTCGGCTGAACTGACTAAGATCAGCCGGGTCCGGGGGGCGCGCTCGGCCGCCGCTTCGAGCAGGTTCAGGGTCCCCTTGATGTTGGTGTCGAAGGCCAGCTGGGGGTCGCTCTGGGCCATCGGGATATGGGTGGTCCCGGCCAGGTGGAAGATCGCCTCCGGCTGGAACTTGCCGATCACCCGGCCCAGCTCCCGGGCGGCCAGGAT
>PWXJ01000140.1 GCA_003561965.1 PVC group bacterium | reverse complement strand
ACCCCCGCTCCAGCCCCGACTACGGGCGGATCGTCAACGACCGGCACCTCGACCGCCTGGCCGGGCTCCTCGAAGGGGTGGAGGCCGCCTTCGGCGGGGAGATCGCCCGGGGGGAGCGCTACTTCGCCCCGACCGTGGTGAGGAAGGTCCCGGAGGGCCACCCCCTGCTGGAGGAGGAGATCTTCGGCCCGATCCTCCCGGTCCTGACTTACCGGACGCTGGACGAGGCGCTGGAGTTCGTCAACCGCCGACCGGCCCCCCTGGCCCTCTACTTCTTCTCGACCGACCGGAAGAATCGGAAGAAGGCGGTCGCCGAAACCGCCTCCGGCGGGGTCTGCCTCAACGACACCGTCTCCCAGATCCTCCCCCCCGCCCTCCCCTTCGGCGGGGTCGGGGAGAGCGGGATGGGGAGCTACCACGGGAGGGCCAGCTTCGAGACCTTCTCCCGGCCCCGGTCGATCCTGGCCCGCTCGACCCGCCTCGACCCCGGCTTCCGCTACCCCCCCTACCGGACCCCGCTGAAGACCCTGAAAAAGATAACCAGGTTCACTAAATCGTAAGACGGCTATTCTGGCCCAAGCGCGGTATCGAAGAACAGACAGACTTAATCTGTACCGATACCGATAGCGATTGAAGAAGAAGCAATGCTGATCGATATCCATCTCCACAGCTCCCGGCACTCCGCCTGCAGCCTGGCCGAGCCGGCGGAGCTGGTCCGGGCGGCGGCGGCCAAGGGCCTCCAGGGGGCGGTCCTGACCGAGCACCATTACCTCTGGCCGAAGGAAGAGCTCGACAAGCTTCGGAGGGAGGCCGAGGTCGGGCCGAACTTCCTCCTACTGGCCGGGCAGGAGGTGGAGACCGAGATCGGCCACCTGCTGGTCTTCGGGGCCGGGCGGTCGATCCGGAGACGGCGGCCGCTCTCCGAGCTGCGGAAGACCTTCCCGGAGGCGGCCCTGGTCTGGGCCCACCCCTTCCGGGGGCGAAAGCCGGAGCCGGAGGAATTGATCAACCCCGATCTCGACGCGGTGGAGATCCTCAACACCAACCACTCCGCGAAAGAGCACTACCGGGCGCTGGAAATCTGGCACCGTCTCCGTTTCACCGCCGTCGCCGGGAGCGACGCCCACGAACCGCGGCTGGCCGGGGTCTTCCCGACCTCTTTCGATCACCCGATAAAGTCGGTCCGGGAACTGGCCGGGGAGATCCGGGCCGGACGCTGCCGGCCGTTTCTCAAGGAGATCCCCCGGGCGGGGGGGAACACCGTGGTCACGGCGATCAGTCTGGGGGCCAAGGGAGAGGATGAATACCGCCAGCGGCTGATCCTGCGGCGGATGACCGGCCGGAAGAAGTGGCAGACCGCGGCCGGCGCCCTCGAGGTGGTCTCCGCCCTCCTGGAGCGGGGTTTCGGGGAGGGGCGCTACCGTGTGCCGAAGATCGTCGAAGTGGACGAGGAGGAGAGAATCATCATCGAGGAGGGACAGCGGGGCAAGCTCCTCTTCGACCTCTTACCTTCGGTCAGCCGCCAGGTCGGGGCGCGCTACTTTCGGATGGCCGCCCGCTGGCTGGGACGGCTCCACCGGGAGAGGATCCGGGTCGGCGAGGAGGAACGGACCCGGAAGAAGGAGGAGAACAAGTTCGAATCCTACCGGGAGCGCTTCGAAGACGCCCGGCACCCCGCCCGGCAACGCTTCCGGAAACTCCTGGAATGGACCGCCGCCCGGGAAGAGGAACTATTCCGGCGGTCGGGAGAAAATTTCGTCCAGGTCCACGGGGATTACCACCCCAAGAACATCATCATCGGCCAGGACCGGATGCAGGACATCGCCACCCTCTTCATCTCGGTGATCGACTTCGACAAGTCGCTCCTCTTCGACCCCGCCTTCGACGTCGGGGCCTTTCTCGCCCAGTTCCGCTACCAGTTCCGGCACCATCCCCGGGTCCGGGAGTACTGCCGGGAGGAGGATTTTCTCAATGTCTACCTGGGAAAACGGCGAAAGCCGGGGGATGACTTCGCCGAGCGGGTCCGGCTCTTCCGGGTCCGGGCCAACCTCTCGATCGCCAACTACCTGCTCAAGGTCGGCCGGGGCAGATCATCCGACCTGGAGAATATCCTCGCCGAAGCCGAGGCCTTAATAGACAGATCAGGTCATACCTCATTTGTATAATAAGGGCGGGCTGGCTTGGCCCGATCACCTCGAAACCGGGACATCGGATTTCCCGCCGTAATAGAACCGGGTGGCCTCGCGAACCGCCCAGAGCCCGGACGCGGGGCGGAATATCGCCGCGTCGACCGTCCCACTCCCCTCGTAATCGGCCGGAATCGGCCAATCCCCCGCCCGCCCGAAATACGCCCGGCTCACCTCCCGCACCGCCCACAGAGCCGTCGACGGCCGGAAGATGGCAGGGTCAACCTTGCCGTCCCCCCGGTAATCGGCCGGGACCGGCAGGTCGTTCCCAGTCCCATAGTAAAACCGGGTCCAACCCTGGATCGCCCAGAGCCCGGTACCCGGGCGGAAGATCGCAGCGTTGACCGTCCCGATCCCCTCATAGTCGGCGGGGATCGGAATATCCCCTTCCCGCCCAAAGTAGAACCTGGTCAACCCCCGGACCGCCCACAACCCCGTCTCCGGCCGGAAGACCGCCGCGACGGCGGTCCCGTCGCCCCGGTAATCCCCGGGGACCGGGATGTCTCCGGCCCGACCGAAGTAAGCCCGGGTCAATCCTCGGACCGCCCAGAGCCCGGTTTTCCCCCGGAAAATTGCCGGCAGCGTCGTTCCCTCCCCATCGTAGTCCCCGGCGGCCGGGCGGTCCCCCGCGGCCCCGAAGTAAAACCGGCTCAAACCCCGGACCGCCCAGCGCCCGGTCCCGCTGTGAAATACCGCAGGTTCCGATCTGCCGTCTCCTGTATAATCCCCGCCTTGAATTGAGGTGATCGGCTGGGGAGTAAGTTCAAAATCCTGAAAATGGTAGAGATTGCCGGGTAAAATATGAACAATCACCCGGTTCGCTAAATAACCGCTGCGGGCGGCCACAATCAGATAGTAGCCGGGGAGGTCTTCACAATAAATTATGTATCTCCCATTAGAACCGGTAAGTGCCTCACCATAATCAGTACAACAGGGATCGATCAGAGCAGCGGTAACTACGGTATTTTCCAACCATTTTCCAGTAATGGCATCCTTGACCGCCCCATCGAATATTACCCTCCCCCCAACTGTTGGTGTGGGGTTGGGGTCCCCACCCGGGGAGGGAGTGGGATAGGGTGTCTGGGCCCAGCAAACAAGGCTCATACCCGCGGAAATGGCGAGAGCAAATAAAACCGCACTGATTATTCTCGTTTTCATTTGTCCCCCCTATGTGGTCCCAATCCAGATCTGGCTTGTTAAGGGTTACCTACTCGAACCGGATACCGGGAAATCAACGTAAGACCCGTAATATACCCTGGAAATACCCCGGACCGCCCAGAGCCCGATGGGCGGTCGGAATATACTTACTTATTCCTCCTTTTCAGCTTACACAAAAAAACCGGATGGATCACGCGAACCATCCGGGAATGCCCTTGCTTCTTTTCTTAAGTCTACAGACAGAATTAAGTAAGAGAAGAGAAGAGAAGAGAAGAGAAGAGAAGACCTGACATTTTACCCTCCGATTTATCTATAGAACCACTATAAATTTTCATTTGCCGGATTGCAAGAATTTTCTTATTTTTTCTGGCGCCGGTAATACAGCGTGTAGTCCCCGGAAATCCTGCGATGAAGATGCCGTTGTCACCGCAAGGAACCACGAGATAGAGGGAAGAGGCCGAATGCCGCTCGGTAATTGACTTCGCCAACTACCTGCTCAAAGTCGGCCGGGGCAGATCATCCGACCTGGAGAATATCCTCGCCGAAGCCGAAAAGCTGATCGAAATCGGCTAACCGGGCCAATTCTTGCGGCCTGCCACCTCGAAGCCGAGACCTCGCCTTCCCGGCTGAAATATAACCGGGAGCAGGAAACAATTCCGATTTAACCTACATTTGAGTTATTATTATATAATGTAGGTTAAAAGCTTGGACTTTTCCTGTCGATTGATTAACCTACATATGCTATTTTCTTTGCGCAATGTAGGTTAGATGATGAAAAATTCCCCAGACAGTGAATTGAGGAGTATTTTACGGGAAGAACGCGACCGGCTGCGGGAGCTGGCCGCGCTCTACCGGTCAAGAATAAGTAAACTGCCGAAAGGCTACATCTCGGTCAAGAAAATCAACGGGCGACACTATGCTTACTTATCCTACCGGGAAAAGGACCGGATCCGCTCGGTCTATATCGGAAAATCACCTTCCGAAAAAGCCGCCGAGATGAAACGTCTAATTGAAAGCCGAAAAGAATACCAGTCACAATTGAAGCTGGTCAGGGGGAGGATCAGGGAATTAGAAAAGATCATCAACAAGAAAGGAATCTAATCAGGGTAACCCGGTTGCGCTCTCCAATGACAAGACAAGAAAGATTCTTCCTGAAGATCTTGAGGACCCTGCACCAGGCGGGTGCCTTGAAGGAACTGATCCTGATCGGAAGCTGGTGCCAGTACTTTTACCGGATATATTTTGATAATTCCCCGGAAATCCCGGCGGTGAGGACCCTTGATCTCGACTTCCTCGTTCCTCATCCGGGGAAAGTGGTCAGAGATGTCGATATTGGCTCTCTTTTGACAGGCATAGGATTTGAGCCGCAAATAGATTATCCGTCCGGGCTGCAGCGGTTCCAGCATCCGGAACTCCTGGTTGAATTCCTTGTCCCGAGCAGAGGCCGCGGCGCCGACTCACCGTATGAAGTTAAAAAACTCCACGTCAACGCCCAGAGCCTGCGATTTCTCAACCTGCTCAGCGAACACACCATAACCGTGAAGTCCGGGGGAATAGCGGTCAGAATTCCCGAACCGGCGGCTTACGTCCTCCATAAGTTTATTGTCGGTCGGAGAAGGGACAAAGAGGAAAAATCGAGAAGGGATTTCTCCGCCGAGAAGGAAATCGGGGAATTTCTTCTCAGCCGACCGGAAGAACGGAGCAAGCTGAAGAGAATATTCGACGGTTTTCCGGAAAAATGGCGGAAAAAAATCAAAGCCAGCGCCAAAACCGTTTCACCAAAGCTTTATGATTTTATTTCAAGAGGCGCCGGCGGCAGTCCTTCCAGAGATCCGGGTTCCGGGTGAACCTGGTGACCTCGATGGCGGCGGTCTTTTCGGCCAGGAGGATCAGGACGGCCGGGATCTCCTCCCACTCTTT
>PWXJ01000135.1 GCA_003561965.1 PVC group bacterium | reverse complement strand
GGAGATGGTCCTGGACCGTCCCCACCGCCCGCCAGCGGAAGTGCCGCCGGATCTCCTCGAGGGTGGGCGGCATCCTGTCCTCCTCCCGGCGGGCGATGATGAACTCCAGCACCGCCCGCTGCTTTTCGGTCAGGGCTTCGGTCATAACTCTTCTTTCTTTCCCGGTTGGATTCCGGCGGGAACTTTTCCAGCCTCCGGGGCCATAATACCATACTTATTTATGGTAAGCAAGAGAAAAAAATATCGGGACACCGCGGTTGTCTTGAGTGAACTCAGCCCGGAGGTCCCGGTCCAGCTTCGGTTCAGTAGTGATACTCTCCTCCCTCTTCTTCCGGCGGGGCGGTATCCCCCGGGAACCGGCCTTTCGCTTCCACCCGGGGGGTAAAGGAGTAGGAGAATTTCCCTTCGGAGGCGATCCGGTCTTCCACGGCCTGGCGGACGACCACCCCGGTGTCGTCGAGGGCCAGGGGATCCTCCTCACCCCGCCGGCCGGCCAGGGATCCGGCGATAAAGGAATTCGTCGCCACCCGGTAACCGCGGACTTCGTCCAGGGGTTCGTCTCCGACCAGGACCCCGGTCACCCGGCTGTCGGGATCGGCCGCCAGGTCGAGCGAGATCATCACCCCGTCGGAGAAGTCGTAGGAGTAGTTGTCCCAGCGGAAGAAATAAGCGAGCGTCTCCCCGACCTCGGCCCCGTCCATCTCGACCACCACGATGGAATTGTCAAAGGGGATGGTCTCGAAGACGTCCCGCCGGGTGATCGGGCCCGCCGGGAGGTCCTTCCGGATCCCGGTCCGGTTGTAAAAGGCGAAGTCGGCCCCCGCACTCTCCTGGATCACGTCGGCGACGAAACTTCCGATCGGCGAGGAGGGAAGGCCGCGGTCCCGGGACAGCCCGTGCGCGGCCCGGCCGATCTCCACGTCCATCAGTTCGCGGATCCCGGCGGTGGCGTATTCCAGCAGCAGTTCCATCCCCGGGTCGCTGGTCTCTTCACTGTAATCGAGTTCGATCAGGCGGTAATCGGTACCGGTGACCTCCCCGGCCCGGCGGCAGTATTCGAAATCCAGGACCGCGGCGGTGGTATTCCTTCCGTAAGTCTGGACGATCCGGGTCGAGTTGACCTCGACCGGTTCCCTCAGCCCGGTATGGGAGTGGCCGCCGAATATGAAGTCGATGCCGTCGACCGCCGCCGCCAGCTCCCGGTCGCGCTCCAGGCCGATATGGCTCAGGACCAGGCAGACCTCCCACTCCCCCGCCGTCTCCTCCATCACCCGGCGGACGGCGTCCTCTTCCCCGCTCACCGCCAGTTGGCTTTCCAGGTCCGGTTCGGTCATAGCGAAAAGCCGCGAGGTATTGACCCCGATCACCAGGATCCGCACGCCCTCGAAGTCAAAGACGGCGTAATCCCGGAAGAAGTCGGGCAGCCGGGGATCGATGACTTCCATATTCGCCGCCAGGAAGGGGAAGGCGGCCTTCCGGGAGAGGTTGAGCACCAGTTCGACGCCGAAATCGAATTCGTGGTTGCCCAGGGCCAGGGCGTCGTAGCCGAGGTAATTCATCGCCAGCAGGGGGATCTCGCCCAGGCTCAGGTTGCCCTCGGGGGTGCCCTGGAAGAAGTCGCCGGCGTCGAGGAGAAGGACGTTTTCGTTCTCCTCCCGGATCCGGCCGACGTAATGGGCCAGGGCCGCGAACCCGCCGACCGGCGGGGGGGCGGGCTGATTTCTCCAGAAGGCCGGGACCGGCCAGACCGCTCCGTGGATGTCGTTGGTCCCGACGATGGTCACCCGGACCGGCGGCGGGGTCCGGGAGCACCCCCCAACGAAGTGGAGCCCGAGGACCAGGACGAACAGGAGGGCGGTGAGGAGGAGTTTGGCTTTTTCCAATCGATTTGTCCCGTTCCCCGGTTAAAAAAATATCCTCGCCCCGGCGGCGGAATGATGTAGAATGGCCGCAGCTTTCCGCGGGGCGTGGCGCAGCCCGGCGAGCGCGCCTGCTTTGGGAGCAGGAGGTCGGGAGTTCGAATCTCCCCGCCCCGACTATTCCCGGACCGTCCCGGTCTGGCGGCCGTGTTCGTCGTAGTAGTAGGTGATGCCGCCCCGGGTGACCTTTCTCCCCTGGACCCGGCCGTCCGGGCCGTAGAAGTAAGTGGTATCCCCCTGCCTGACCACCCTCCCGGCGGGCCTCCCCCGCTGGTCATAGAGGTGGGTGGTATCCCCGGAGACCTGGACTCTCCCGATGGTCTCCCCGGCAGGTCCGTAGAGGGTGGTGGTGCCCTGGGTCTCCTCGATCCGTCCGGTCAGCCGGCCGTCGGGCCCGTAGATCCGGCTGCCGGTTCCGGTCCTCTGGACCCGGCCGGTCTCCCGGCCGGTCGGGTCGTAGATCCGGGTGGCGCCGGGCTGTTCCTGGATCCGGCCCACCGGGCGGCCGTCGGGCCCGTAGAGGACGGTGGTGTCATCCGTGGTCAAAACCCGCCCTTCCGGGCGGCCATCCCGTTCGAAGGCGGCCGTGCCCGGCCGGGCCGGTTCTCTCGGCAGGGCCGCCTCGCCGACCCCGAACAGGAGCTGCTGGCGGTCCTCCGGGGGCAGCTCCCTCCGGGCCTCGGTCTCGGTGTCGTAGAGGAGCCCGGGGCGGACGGGCTGCCCCGGCCCCTCGGCGCCGATCCCGTAAAGCATCCGCTCCCGGGCGGCCTCCCGGGCGGCCTCCCGGGCTTCCTCGGCCCGGCGGGCTTCCTCGGTGGGGGTCCGCACCGGGACCAGCCCCCGTTCGGGGAACGGGGTCGCCGCCGGTTCCGTCTGGGCCCCGACCGGCCCGGCGATCAACGCCAGAGCCGCCGCTACCATCAAGTATTTTCTCATCATCAACCTCCCGGGTCTGAAACCCGTCAATATTTTCCGGGTAAAATTCAAACCCTATCCGGTATATCCTGTTATCCCGTCAAAAAACATCCTGTTAATCCAGTCTCCGTTAATTTAGACCCGTTCCCCGGGAATAAATTCAAATTCTCTGCCCCGCCCCGGAGTTCAGGCCAGGCCGTGCTCCCGTTCCATCCGTTCGTAGTAGTCGATCACCGAGCGGACATAACGGCGTTTCTCGGTGTAGTTGCCGGGGAAGAAGCAGCGCTTGAAGCCGTAGATCGTGTAGTTCTTCAGTTCCCTGGGGTTGATCCCGAAGGCCTCCACCGCCAGCCCGATCTCCCGGGAGACGGTGGTCTTGGAGACCAGGCGGTTGTCGGTGCAGAAAGTCGTGGAGAGCCGGGCCTCCCGCATCTTCCCGAAACGGTGGTTGGCGATCTCCCCGATCGCGGGGTTGGTCTGGAGGTTGCTGGTCAGGCAGACCTCGATGGTGATCCGCTTGTCGGCGATGTAGCGGACCAGGTCGCGGATATACCTGGACTTGTCGGCGATCTCCGGGTTGGTGATCTTCTCCTCGTCGAAGAGGTAGTACCCGTGGCCGATCCGCTCGGCGTAGAGGTCGGTGATCGCCTGGAAGATCGACTCCGCCCCGTAGGCCTCGCCGGCGTGGACGGTCTTGTGGAGAAACTTCTTCTGGGCGTACTGGAAGGCCTTCCAGTGGTCGTCGGCCGGGAACCCGTACTCGGGCCCGGCCAAATCGCAGCCGACCAGGGGAAGCCCCAGCCGGTCCCTGATCTCGACCACCCCCTGGACCAGTTCATAGGAAGCCAGACCGAAGATCCTCTTCGGGGGGGAGAAGGGGTGGGCCCGGAGGAAGTTCCGGTAGTACTCGGACATCTCCCCGAACGACCTGATCGAGCAGGAGATGATCCCGTAGTGGAAAGGGGGCACCCGGCCGTCCTTGACTTCCGGGCGGGAGTTGTACTCCCCGGCCGCCCGGTCCAGGCCCCGGTTGACGCTGACCAGGACGGTTTCCAGGTCCATTTGGTCGCCCATATGGAGCTGCGGGGCGAACCGGACCTCGACGTAGCGGACCCCCTCGGCCTGGTTGTCGAGGGCGAACTCGTAGGCGATCCGTTCCAGGTTCTCCGGGTTCTGCATCGCCCGGACGGTGTAAACGAATCCGGCCAGGTATTCCTCCAGGCTGTCGTAATGGGGCTTGAATACCGTCTCGTTCAGGCCCTCCTCGGTATAGGAGGGCAGTTCGATCTTCTCCTTCCGGGCGATCTCGATCAGGGTCGGGACCCTCAGCGAGCCGTCGAGGTGGACGTGGAGGTCGCTCTTGGGGATGGCGCGGATGAAATCATCGGTGATCATATTTCAATTCCGGAAGAAGACCCGGGTCTGTCGCGGGATGTTGTTTTCCGAGATTTCGTTCCCGGCGACCAGGGAGCGGTCGGCCAGGCGGTAGTAGGTATCGGGGCGGTTCCAGCGGGGGCCGCAGATGTCATAGGCGCTTCTCCCCTTGCTGATATACCCCCCGTCGACGTAGCCGACCAGGACCCGGGTCCCCTCGGGAAGGGATTTGATCTCGGCGGTCTCCAGTTCATCCCCCCGCCGGACCCGTCCGTCGGGGAGGAAGTAGATGGTGGTCGCCCGGCCGTCTTCCTCCCCGGCTATCTCCCGGGCGTCGGCCCCGTGGCGTCCGATCACCCGGACGGTCTCCACCGGGTTTTCGGTCGCGCTCTCCCCCAGTACCACCAGGGTCCCGGCCGGGATGCCGCCCCAGTCCCGGATCCGGTCGCCCCGGACCTCCCGTCCGTCGGGGAAGCGGTAGACGACCTCGGGCGAATTATAGCGGTCGCGGGCGACGTCCCAGGCCGTCTTCCCGGCGGCCAGGACCACCGCGTTGGAGGGGGTGGGACCGGCCGCCGGAGCGACGGCCACCGCCTCCCGGGCGTAGAGGACCCGGGCCAGCTGGGGGTCGGCGTTGATCAGCCGCCCGGCCCGGAGGTCGGGATCGAAGGCCGGTTTCTTGTTCAAGCCCAGCTTTCGCCGGACCGAATCCCGGGCGAAGATCATCCCGCACCTCTTTCTCCCCCGGTGAGACCGATTGTGCCAGACGTTGGGGGCGCCGTAGGCGACCATCGAGTGGGTCAGGACCCGCTCGTCGGGGATCCGGTAGATACCCTGGAGCTGCCGGAGCAGTTCCTTCAGCGCCGTGTACTGGGCGGGGGTGATATCCCGGTCGTGGTATCCGACTACCTCGATCCCGATCGAGGAGTTGTCAAGGTCGGTCCTCCCGTTCCACATCGAGCGGCCGGCGTGAAAGGCGACCCGGTCCCGGTGGATGAGCCTCAGAACCCGCCCGTCGGTGTTGACGAAGTAATGGGCCTCCCCCCGGGCGTGGAGCTTCCGCAGCGACCCCCGGGCCGGACCCTCGGTGGTGTGGAGGATGATGTACTCGGTCGAGGAGCGGGTCGGACGCTCCCGGTTCCGGGGGCTGTAATAGCTGGCGATATTTAAAGCCCCCGCCGCCGGACCGGCGGTCAGCAGCAGGCCGAGAAGGACCGGGCCGGCCTGCTTCACGATCTCGTCCCCGCGGGTTTTCCCGATAGGTATTTCATCTTGCGCTTGACCCGGAAGTCCAACAGCTGTATCATAGTTACTGCTGGCAATATGCCCGGCCGGACGGCCCGGGCAATAATTATTATTACGGATTCGCCGCCGAAGCCAGGGAATTTGTAATTCAATAGTATCACAAAAAAGGAGGCAGGCAATGAGCGATCTTTTCAAGAAAGCGATGTATATGGGTGTGGGGATGGCCGAGCTGACCCGGGAAAAACTCGAGGAATTCTCCCGGGAGATGATCGAAAAGGGTGAACTCTCCGAGAAAGAGGGGCGGAGGCTGGTCGACGAGATGCTCCGGAAATCGGAAGAGGCGAGAAAATCCCTGGAGAAGAAGGTCGACGCCACCGTGGAGAAGGCCCTGGGCCGGATCAACATCGCCACCCGGGACGACCTGGAAGAACTGGAGAAGAAGCTGAACCGGAAGATCGCCGCCCTGAAGGCGAAAAAATAGATGTTCAGCATCCGCAAGCTGACCGGGATCGGCCGGACCTATCTCCACGTCAACCGCTACCGGCAGATTCTCCAGGTCTTCTTCAAATACGGTTTCGACGAACTGCTCGACGCCCTCAAGATCGGCCGGCTGGTCGAGTTCGGGCGGCGGAAGTTTTCCCGCTCCGGCCGGAAGCGGGTGGAGACTCTCTCCGCCCCCCAGCGGCTCCGCCTGGCCCTGGAGGAACTCGGCCCGACCTTCATCAAGTTCGGCCAGATCCTCTCCACCCGCCCCGACCTGATCCCGCTGGCCTTCGCCGCCGAGCTCTCCCGGCTCCAGGACCAGGTCCCCCCGGTTCCGTCCGCCGAAGTCGAGAAGACGTTTCGTAAGGAACTGGGGAAATCCCCCCGGGAGCTCTTTTCCGAGTTCGATCCCCGGCCGCTGGCCGCCGCCTCGATCGGCCAGGTCCACCGGGCCGTCCTCGCCGACGGGACCGCGGTCGCGGTCAAGATCCGGCGGCCGGGGATCAAGAAGACGATCGAGATCGACCTCGAGATTATGAACTACCTGGCCGGGTTGATGGAGCGCCACCTGGCCGAGTTCCAGATCATCCGGCCCCAGCGGATCGTGGAAGAGTTCGCCCGGACCCTGGAGGAGGAGATCGACTACGCCGTCGAGGCCGGTCACGTGGAACGGTTCGCCCGGCAGTTCCGGGGCCGGGAGGGGATCGTGGTGCCCCGGGTCTTCCGGGAATATTCCTCCGAGGGGGTGCTCACCCTGGAGGAGATCGAGGGGGTGAAGGCTTCCCGGCTGGATATCCTCCGCGGGGAGGATTACGACTGCCGGCTCCTGGCCGCCCGGGGGGCCGACCTGATGCTGGCCCAGATCTTCGAATTCGGGTTCTTCCACGGGGACCCCCACCCCGGGAACATCTTCATCCTCCCCGATAACGTCATCTGCTACCTCGACTTCGGGATGATGGGGCGGATCAGCCGGGAGGAACGGGAGCGGTTCGCCGACCTGCTGCTGGCGGTGGTCCGGAAGGACGAATCCCGGGCGGCCGAGGCGATCCTCAACCTGACCGATCACGACGGCGACCCCGACCGGTCCCGGTTCGAGCGGGAGATCGGGGCCTTCATCGACCGCTACCTCTACCGGCCGCTCAAGGAGGTGAAGATCGGCGAGGTGCTCCAGCGGCTGCTCGACCTGGCGGTCTCCTTCCGGCTGACCATCAAGCCCAACCTCTACCTGATGATGAAGGCGGTCAGCCAGGTGGAGAGCCTGGGGACCGAGCTCGACCCCGAGTTCGAGATCATCTCCCGGGCCCGGCCCTTCGTCGAGCGGATCCAGTGGGCCCGCTTCCATCCCAAACGGCTGGCGGAGGAGGCCTTCGCCTCCGGGTCCGACCTGGTCTCCCTGGCCCGGGAGATCCCGTCTGAACTGAGTTCGATATTGAAACAGACCCGGGCGGGGAAACTGAACATCGTCTTCCAGCACCGGGGGCTGGATAAATTGCGGACCACCCTCGACCAGACCGGGAACCGGGTCGCCTACGCCATCGTCCTCGCCGCCCTGATCGTCGGCTCCTCCCTGGTCGTCCTCTCCGGGGTCCCTCCGACCTGGAACAACATCCCCCTGATCGGGCTGGCCGGATTCGTGGCGGCGGGACTGATGGGGTTCGGGCTGCTGATCTCGATCATCAAGCACGGCAAGATGTGATGGACGGCTCCGACCTCGACACCCCGTTCCCCGGGTTGACCTTTACCGTCCTCGACACCGAGACCACCGGGGTCGACCTCGATGACGGCCACGGGATCATCGAGCTGGGGATGGTCCGCTGCTCCGGTGGCGGGATCGCCGACACTTTCTCCCGTCTTTTCCAGCCTACCGTTCCCCAGACCGAGGAGGCGCTCGGTATCCACCGGATCGACCCCGCGGAACTGGATGAAGCCCCGACCTTCGCCGAAGCCGCCGGAGAGGTGGTCGATTTCATCGGGGAGACGGTGATCGCCGCCCACAACCTGCTCTTCGACCTCACCTTCCTCGACACCGAGCTCGGCCGCCACGGCCGCCCCCCCCTCTCGAACTGGGCTCTAGACACCATCCGTCTCAGCTCCGAGCTCTGGCCCGGGTACGAGTGCCACTGCCTGAGATGCCTCGGCCCCAATCTGGAGCTGGCCGGAAGCGGGACCCACCGGGCCCTCGACGACGCCGCCGCCACCGCCGGCCTCCTCGAGCGGATCCTCGGCGAGTTGGAGGACCGGGGCGACAATACCCTACGCCGCCTCCACCCCGTCCGGGGGGACTTCAGCTGGCCGGACGGTGCCGTCCACCGGGAACTCCGGGAACGGTTGTTCGCAGCGATCGAGTCGGAGCGGCCCCTGGAACTGGTCCTCTACGACAAGGACGGGTGCTTCTACTACCGCCGGACCCTCCTCCCCCGCCGCCTGGAATCGAACCGCCTCTTCGGGACCCTCCCCGGGGAGGACTCCGAGCACGCCGTCCCCCTCTACAACATCATCTCCGCCGATCCCGCCGGTTGAGGTCGGACGCTTCCGACCGGACCGACAAGCCGGACAGCCGATGCCTCGAACCTTGAAAATCGCCCATCTCTCTCTCGATTCACCCTTTCTCCTCGCCCCGATGGCCGGTTTTACCGATTATGCCTTCCGCCGGATCTGCCGGAGGCTGGGGGCGGGGATGGTCTTCACCGAGATGGCCAGCGTCGAGGGGCTGCGCCGCCGCTCCCCCAAGACCCTCCACTACCTGGAGGCGGGGAAAGAGGAGAAACCGGTGTCCGCCCACCTCTACGGGGCCGACCCCGCCGCCTTCGCCGAGGCGGCGGCGGTGGCCGAGTCCCTGGGTATCTTCGACCTGATCGACATCAACACCGGCTGCCCGGTCCCCAAGATCACCCGCCGGGGGGCGGGTACCGCCCTGCTCCGGGAACCGGAAAAGATCGCCGGGATCGTCAGGGCGGTCCGCTCGGCCGCCGACCTCCCGGTCACGGTCAAGACCCGCCCCGGGGCCGTCCCCGGTCACCCCCGGATCCGGGAGGTCCTCCGGGCGGCGGAAGACGGCGGCGCGGCGGCATTGATCATCCACGGGCGCTGGGCCCGGGACCGCCACGGTGGCGAGGCCGACTGGGAGATCATCGGGGAGATCGGGGAGGAGGCCGGCATCCCGGTGATCGGCAACGGGGGGATCGCATCCGCCGCCGACGCCCTCGACAGGCTCCGCCGCTACCGGGTCGGCGGGGTGATGATCGGCCGGGCGGCGATCGGCAACCCCTGGATCTTCACCGAGGCCGGGGCTCTCCTCGAGGGCAGGCCGTTCATCCCCCCCACCCCGGCGGAACGCTTCCGGGTAATCGCCGAGCACCTGGAGGTCTTAGCCCGGTCCAAACTGGAAGAAGCCCGGATCCGCGGCCGGGACCCGGCCGGCGCCGGGAACGCCGCCTGCCGGGAGTTCTACGGCCACCTGGTCGGCTACCTCTACGGCATCCCCGGCCTGGGGGAACTGCGACGGAAGATCGCCCACCTGCCGGACCCCGAAACCCTCCTCGCCGCCGTTGCCGACCTGCTCAAGGTATAAGTCATCCGCAGTACAGGTTAAGCTCCCTCTCCCAGAATGCGATCGAGAGCCCCGATCAGTCCGGGCAGGCTTCCGGTAATCGTCTCCCAGAGTATGTCATAATCGACAAAGTCGTACCCGTGAATCAGTCGGTGGCGCATACTTATTACCTTTGGCCAGGGGATTTCAGGATGTTTCGCGCGGTGTTCAGGGGGAATCTGCCCGGCGGCCTCCCCGACCAGCTCCACCAGGTGGGTAAGGGCCAGCCGGAGCTTTTCATCGTCATCCAGATCATCGCGGGTCTGTTCCCGGGCCATCGCGACGGCTTTTTGAGCGTAGTCGCGCATATGTAGCAATCGAACTCTGGGATCACGCCTGGACATACTGCTCCTCCGCCTCTTGCATAACCTGATCGCGAAAGTATTTGCTCAGGCTCTTTGGTGTGCTGATATCCACTCTTCGGCCTCCGAACAGACGGGAAAGTTCCTGCTCCATATCATACAACTCAAATAATCCCACCCGAGCTTCCGGCTCGAACTCGACGAGAACATCAACATCGCTTTCTGGCGTAAAATCAGGCCGTAACACCGACCCGAAAAATGCCAGTTTACGGATTCGATTATTGCGGCAGAAATCGGCGATTTTCTTTTTCGGAACCGCTACTCTGGCTTTCATACCCGATCCTCCCGGGACGAAATAATCACCTCTGCTATCTAACCCCGGCTTACTCTCTCGATCATCTGTCTCAATAATATATTCGCTCCTGTATCAAGTATAGTGAAATATACCCGTTTGCAGCCTCGGTTCCTTCTCCAGTCACGGGATCAAGTCCGTCGGGGCCGGCGGCCGATGAAGAGGCGGAGGAGGTATTCCCCCTCCCCGGCCAGGAAACGGTCGTAGGCACCCTCGAGTTTCTCCTCCCCGGTCTCCAGGCCGGCCTCCCGGAAGAAACCCCGCCAGGTCTCGAGGGGGAAGAGCCCCCCGGTGAAGCTGTCGTGATGGACCTCCAGCTTTTCCCCCCGCCGGATCAGGTAGACCACCGTGGTCTCGCAGGTCTCCCCGGCCGGATGGTTGTTCTCGAAGACCGTGACCTCGATACCGTCCCGGGAACCGGTGTAGACGAAGTTGTTCTCCCGGTAATCCTCCCGGACATAGGTCCCGACCAGGAGGACCCCGCCCGGGTTGAGGTGGCCGACCGCGTTGGCGACCGTTCGCCGGACCTCTTCCTCCGTCCGCAAATGGACGATCGACTCGGGGACGGCCACCGCGTCGAACTTCTCCCCCAGTTCGAAATCCCGCACATCGCCCTTAAGGTACCGGACCCCGGGGTTGAGCTTCCGGGCCAGCCGGAGCATCTCGGGGCTGATGTCGACCCCGGTTACCCGGAAGTGCCGCTTGAAGGTCCAGTCGTTGACCCCAGCCCCGCAGCCGAGGTGGAGGAGGGACTTGACCTCGATCGCCGAGTTCTTCTTGATCAGCTCCGCGAACCGCCCGGTCTCCTCGGCGTAATCCTCCGGCGAGGTGATGATCGGCTCGGTCCAGGCCAGGTCGGTGTAGGGCCGCCACTGCCGTTCAGTCATCGCCTTCCTCCCGGACGCCCCAGGGGGCGAGAACCTTCTCCAGGACCTCCTTCCCCCGGAACCAGGCCAGGGCCAGGCCGTAGTTGGTGGCCGGGACCCCGAGGGCTTCCAGCTCCCGGACCCGGGCCAGCATCAGCTGGGGGCTGATCATACACCCCCCGCAGTGGATGACCAGCCGGTAGTTTCGGAGTTCCCCGGGGTCGGCGAACTCGCGGCCGAAGCTGTGCTCGATCCGCACGCCGGGGAACCGTTCGCCGAAGAGCCGGGGGAGCTGGACGGTCCCGATGTCCTCCCCGATCCGGGAGTGGTTGCAGGCCTCGGCGATCAGGACCCGGTCGCCGGCCCGGAGGGTCTTCAGGACTTTTGCCCCCCGGGCGAAGAGACCGAGCCTCCCCCGGCTCTGGTAATTGATCATCACGATCGAGAAGGTGGTCAGGGGGATGTCATTCGGGCACCAGCCGGCCAGGAGGTCGAGGGCCTGGGAGTCGGTGACGATCAGCTCCGGCCGCCGGGGGAGGCCTTCGGCCAGGGCCAGGAAACGGGCCTTCTCCCCCTCCCGTTCCGAGGCCTCCCGGGAACGTCCCCGGGAGAGATCGAGCCGGAAGGAGACCGGGTAACCCCAGTTCCGGGTGATGTGCTCCTCGACCATCGCCTGGGGCCGGAGGAAGCGGCCGGCGGGCGTCTCCGCGTCCATCGGGATCACCAGTATGTAATACCCGTCACGCCGGACCGGGGGGAGCAGCGGGACCGGCCGCCGGGGGGAGCGGAAGTGTTCGAGGATGAACCCGAGCAGGGCCGACCGCTCGGCCGGATCGTCGGCCCGGAGGGAGATCCGGGGGAAAAACTTCAGTTCCGGGACCGCCGCTTCCACCGCGGGGATCCGTCCCCGGTCGGAGGGGCGGAAGAGGTTGTAAACCGTCAGCAGGGCGGTCCCCCGCTCCCGGACCCGCCGGACGATCTCCTCCTCCGGCCGGAAGGACTTCCCACCGGGGTCGATCAGCAGCAGGGCCAGGTCGGACTCGTCGAGCCGGTCGAGTACCTTCTTCCGTTTCTTTCCCCCCAGGACGCTCGCCTCGTCGAGGCCGGCGGTGTCGTAGAGCTTGACCGGCCCCAGCCCGTGGATCTCCTGGACGGCGACCCGGGTGTCGGCGGTGGTTCCCGGGGTGGCATCGACGATCGAGGTCTCCTGCTGGGTGAGCAGGTTCATCAGGCTGCTCTTCCCCGAGTTCATCTTCCCGAAGATCCCGATATGGTCGCGTTCGGTTGGTGTGTTCACGGCAACTCTCCTCCCGGAAGACAGATAATATCCGCCCTCCTGCCGAGGGTCAAGCCTTCCCCGGTGGTTTTGGCCTTGACACCGGAAGACAATGTGCGAATATTTCTGTGATACGCTTCACAAATGGTAAAATCAAACAGATAATCTGTGAAAAAGGTTCGAGATGAAGAGAATTGAACGCCTCAGCGTCTACCGCCGGTTCCTCCGGGAGATCGCCGGCCAGGAGCCGTCCTCGGTCTACTCCCACGAGCTGGCCGAGAAGACCGGGACCACCCCGGCCCAGGTCCGGCGGGACCTGATGGAGATCGGTTTCGCCGGCCACACCAAGAAGGGTTACGGGATCAGCGAGCTGATCGCCGCCATCGGGGACTATCTCGACAGCCCGGACGGCGACCCGGTGGCCCTGGTCGGGCTGGGCAACCTCGGCCGGGCGCTGCTGCCCTTCTTCGCCGACCACCACCCCAAGCTGAAGATCGTCGCCGCCTTCGACAGCGACCCCCGGAAGGCCGGGAGAGTGATCTGCGGCTGCCGCTGTTACCCCGCGGCGGAGCTGGAGGAGGTGATCCGGCGGGAGAAGATCCGGGTGGCGATCCTGACCGTCCCCGCCGCCGCCGCCCGGAAGGCGGCGGAGCGGCTGACGGCGGCCGGGGTGCGGGGTATCCTTAACTTCGCCCCGGCCCTGATCCGGCTGCCGAAGGCGGTCACCGTGGAGACGATGGATATCACCATCGCCCTGGAGAAGATCGCCTTCTTCGCCCGGAGGAGCCCCGATGAAGGTTAAGACCGGGCCGGAAAAAATCATCCCGATCCTGGCCGCCTACCCGGAAGCCGGGCGGGACTCGCTGATCCCCCTCCTCCAGGACGTCCAGGAGGCCGAGGGCTACCTCTCCCGGGAGGCGGTGGTCGCCGTCGGCCGGCACCTCGGCCTCCCGGCGGGGAAGGTTTACGGTGTGGCCACCTTCTACAACCAGTTCCGCTTCTCGCCCCGGGGGAGGTACCACATCCAGGTCTGCCGGGGGACCGCCTGCCACGTCCGGGGTTCGGGAACGCTCCTGGGCCGGCTGGAACGGGAACTGAAGATCGCGGCCGGGGAGACCGGCCGGGACGGACTCTTCAGCCTGGAGGTCGTCTCCTGCATCGGGGCCTGCGGGCTGGCCCCGGTGATCAGCGTCAACGGGGAATACCACGGCCATCTCACCGGGGACGACATCCCCGCCCTCCTCGAGGACTACCGGAACCGGGAAACCGACGAAGATGACTGACCGCCTCCGACAGACCGTCCGATACTGCCGCCACACCGGGGAGACCCCCTGCCCGGACCGGGTCGCCTGCCTGACCGGGGGCCCGCTCTGCCGGGAGGACCCGGCCGGGGCGGCGGCGGCGGCCGATTGGGTCCGGCGGGTCCGGCGGGAGACCGGTGAGAAGCCGGTGATCCTGGTCGGGACCGGGACCTGCGGTTTGGCCGCCGGGGCCGGGGCCACCCTGGCCGCCCTCAACGTCGAGCTGGTCCGGCGGAAGCAGGAGGCGGAACTGGTCGAGGTCGGCTGCCTGGGGCTCTGCTCCTCGGAGCCGATCGTCGACCTGGTCCTCCCCGGCCGGGGCCGGTACAGCTTCGGCCCGGTGACGGCCGCCGACGCCGGGCGGATCGCCGAAGCCGCCGGGGGCGGGGAGATTCCGGCCGACCTCCTGATCGGCCGCCACGGTCCCTCCGGAGAAGCGGACCTCCCGGCCCTCGCCGACCACCCCTTTTTCCGGTCCCAGACCCGGATCGTCCTCGCCAACTGCGGGCTGATCGACCCCTCCCGGATCGAGGAGTACCTGGCCCGGGGCGGCTACCGGGCCCTGGGGGAGACCCTGAAGAACCGGACCCCGGCCGAGGTCTGCTCCCTGGTCGAGGCCAGTGGCCTCCGGGGCCGGGGCGGCGGCGGATTCCTGACCGGGAAGAAGTGGCGGATCGCCCTGGAGACCACCGCCGACCGGAAGTTCCTGGTCGGCAACGCCGACGAGGGCGACCCGGGGGCCTTTATGGACCGGGCGGTGATCGAGGGCGACCCCCACCGTCTCCTCGAGGGGATGGCGATCGCCGCCTACGCCATCCGGGCTTCGAAGGCCTATGTCTACATCCGGGCCGAGTACCCCCTGGCGATCCGGAGGCTGAAGGAGGCGATCCGGCAGGCCGAGGAGCTGGGGCTGCTCGGCTCCAACATCCTCGACAGCGGTTTCAACCTGGAGATCGCGGTCAAGACCGGTGCCGGGGCCTTCGTCTGCGGGGAGGAGACCGCACTGATCGGTTCGATCGAGGGCAAGCGGGGGATGCCCCGCCCCCGCCCCCCCTACCCCGCCGTCTCCGGGCTCTTCGGTTGCCCGACCGTGGTCAACAACGTCGAGACCCTGGCCAACCTCCCCGACGTCCTCGGGCGGGGCCCGGAGAAGTTCCGGGCGGTGGGGACGGAGAACTCGGCCGGGACCAAGGTCTTCGCCCTCTCCGGGAAGATCGCCCGGACCGGCCTGGTCGAGGTGGCGATGGGGACCAGGCTTGAGGAGATCGTCTTCGAGATCGGCGGCGGTGTGGCCGGGGGAAAGAAGTTCAAGGCGGTCCAGATCGGCGGACCCTCGGGCGGCTGCGTTCCCGTTCAGCACCTGGGGACCGAGGTCGACTACGTCTCCCTGAAAACCATCGGGGCGATGATGGGTTCGGGCGGCCTGGTGGTGATGGACGAGGATACCTGTATGGTCGACGTGGCCCGGTTCTTTCTCGAGTTCATCCAGCGGGAGTCCTGCGGCCGCTGCATCCCCTGCCGGGAGGGGACCCGGCAGCTGCTGCGGACCCTGGAGAGCATCACCTCCCGCCGGGAGGCGGCCGGCCTCAACCCCCTCCAGCGTTTTCAGAGCGTGATCAACCTGAAGAAGCTGGCGGAGACGATCAAGGACGCCAGCCTCTGCGGCCTGGGCCAATCCTCCCCCAACCCGGTTCTCTCCACCCTGAACTTCTTCCGGGAGGAGTACGAGGCCCACGTCTACGAGCGCCGCTGCCCCTCCGGGGGGTGCGTGGAACTGCGGACCTTACGGATCGACCCGGAGAAATGCGTCGGCTGCACCGCCTGCGTGGCCAGGTGCCCGACCGGGGCGATCAAGGGCACGGCGAAGAAGATGCACTACATCCTGCTGGAGAAATGCGTCGGCTGCGGGGCCTGCCTCGAGGCCTGCCGCTTCGGCGCCGTCGAGAGGGAGTGATGAAGATACCGATCACGGTCAACGGGAGAACGGTCGAGGCGGAACCGGGCGAGATGCTCCTGGCCCCGATCCGCCGGGCGGGTTATTCCGTCCCCACCCTCTGCTATGGCGAGGGGATGACCCCGACCGGGGCCTGCCGGCTCTGCGTGGTCGAGATCGAGGGCCGGTCCGGACTGGCCACCAGCTGCGCCACCCCGGCCGAGGCGGGGATGGAGGTCCTCACCCACTCACCCCGGGCGGTCGAGGCCCGGCGGACGATCGTCGAACTGCTGCTGGCCCGCCACCCCGACGACTGTCTATACTGCGCCCGCCACGGTTTCTGCCGGCTCCAGGACCTGGCCGAGGACCTGGGGATCCGGCGGCGGCGCTTCCCCGCCGACCCCCTCCCCACCCGTCTCGACATCTCCAGCCCGGCGATCGCCCGCGACCCCGCCAAGTGTATCCTCTGCGGGAAGTGTGTCCGGGTCTGCGAGGAGATCCAGGGGGTGGCGGCGATCGACTTCTCCGGCCGGGGGAGCGAGACCCGGATCGCCGCCGCCTTCGACGAGGGGATGAACATCTCCAGCTGCGTCTACTGCGGGCAGTGCGTCCGGGCCTGCCCCACCGGGGCCCTGGCCGAACAGGACTCGACCGGGCGGGTCCTCGAGGCCCTCCAGGACCCGGAGCTGACCGTCGTCGTCCAGCACGCCCCCTCGATCTCGGTCACCCTGGGCGAGGAGTTCGGCCTCCCCGCGGGAAAGGATGTCGACGGGCTGCTGGCGGCGGCCCTGCGGCGCCTCGGCTTCGACCGGGTCTTCGACACCTCCTTCTCCGCCGACCTGACCATTATGGAGGAAAGCTCGGAGCTGGTCCGGCGTCTGGAGACCGGCGGGCCGCTCCCGCTGCTGACCAGCTGTTCCCCCGGCTGGATCAAGTTCGTCGAGGAGTTCCACCCCCGGTTCATCCCCCACCTCTCGACCTGCAAGAGCCCCCAGCAGATGCTGGGGGCGGTGATCAAGACCCACTTCGCCAAACTTGCCGGGATCGTCCCGGGGAAGATCTTCAGCGTGGCGATTATGCCCTGCACGGCCAAGAAGTTCGAGGCCGCCCGCCCGGAGATGGCCCGGGAGGGGCTCCCCGATATCGACGCCGTCCTCACCACCCGGGAGATCGCCCGGATGATCCGGATGGGCGGCATCGACCTCGCCCGCCTGGAACCGGAGGAGAGCGACCCCCCCTTCGGGGAGCGGACCACGGCGGGCAAGATCTTCGGGGCCGGGGGCGGGGTGATGGAGGCGGCCCTGAGAAACGCCCACTACCTCCTGACCGGTTCCCCGCCGGAGAGACTGGAACTGAAGGAGATCCGGGGTCCGGCCGGGATCAAGGAGGCCGAGGTGGAGATCGCCGGGCGGAAGCTTCGGGTGGCGGCGGTCTCCGGGACGGGTAACGCCCGCCGGGTCCTCGAGGAGATGGAGGCGGGCTTGAGGGAACTCGACTTCATCGAGGTGATGACCTGCCCCGGCGGCTGCGTCAACGGCGGGGGCCAGCCCTACACCGCCGACCCGGAGACGATCCGCAAGAGGGTCCGGGCCCTCTACCGCCTCGACCGCTCCGGCGAGCGTAGGGTCTCCCGCGAGAACCGCTCCATCCAGCGGCTCTACCGGGAGTTTTTGGGAGAACCGCTCTCGGAGAAGAGCCACCGGCTCCTCCACACCGCCTACTCCCCCCGGGACGTAACAAAGTAAAAATATTCACCGCAAAGCCGCAAAGAACGCAAAGGAACGCAAAGGGGAATATAGAGTTAAGATCATCCCGGTAAAGCTTTTCGCTGACTATTCGAGGCGTCAACCTCGATATCGATTCCCAAAACAACCTGAAACGTCATATTCCGGATACGAAATATATTTTCATTCGCGCCGATTCGCGGTTTCAAAAAAGGGGGCGAGGCGGGGGATAAAATTCGAGTTAATTGGTGTAATTAGTGGATAAAAAAGGGGGCGAGGCGGGGGAACAATCAGGGTAATCCGTGTAATCAGTGGACTAGAATGTCTTTTGACCTGATCAATTTCAAGGCCGTCCAGACCCTCCCCGAGCGCTGCCGGGTCTGCTACACCTGCGTCCGGGAGTGCCCGGCCAAGGCGATCCGGATCATCGAGGGCCAGGCCACCGTCCTCCCCGAGCGCTGCATCGCCTGCGGCAACTGCGTCCGGGTCTGCTCCCAGGGGGCCAAGGTGGTGGTCGACTCCGTCCCGGCGGTTGAGGAGCTGCTGGCCGGGGAGAGTCCGGTGGCGGCGATCGTCGCCCCCAGCTTTCCGGCCGAGTTCGGCGGCGGGGACTACCGCCGGTTCGTCGGCCGGGTCCGGGCCCTGGGCTTCTCCCGGGTCAACGAGGTCGCCTTCGGAGCCGACCTGGTGGCCGACGCCTACCGGAAACTTCTGGAGGAAGGGGGGCCGCCGCGGATCGCCACCACCTGCCCGGCCATAGTCCTCTACATCGAGAAGTACTTCCCGGAACTGATCCCCTCCCTGGCCCCGATCGTCTCCCCGATGGTGGCCGCCGCCCGGGTCCTGCGGTCCCTCGACGGCCCCGACCTCCGGGTGGTCTTCATCGGGCCCTGTACCGCCAAGAAGACCGAGGGGGCGGACGGAAAGATCGGGGGAGAGATCGACGCCGTCCTCACCTTCCAGGAGCTCCACGCCCTCTGGCAGAAGAGAGGGCTGGACCGGGAAGAACCCGAGCCATCCGACTTCGACCCTCCCCACGGGGGAATGGGGGCCCTCTTCCCCCTTCACGGGGGGATGCTCCAGGC
>PWXJ01000134.1 GCA_003561965.1 PVC group bacterium | reverse complement strand
CCCGGGTGGTGGTGACGTCGATCCGCCGCCCCCCCCGCATAATCACCATCGCGGTGGCGAAACGCCGGTAGAGCTTGCAGGTCCCCCGGATCTGCCGGGCGAAGAGCCGGGCGAACTCCAGACCGTGCTCCTCGACCAGGATGTCGAGGTCGAAATTATCCCCCGAACCGAGCAGGAGGTCGCGGACCGCCCCCCCGACCGAATAGACCTTCCAGTTCTTGAGGTCGGCGAACCGGCCGATCTGGCGGAGAAGCGCGCGGTCGCCGGGGGGGAGGTACCGGTCGATCAAGGGGGTGAGATCGGCCCCGGGCTTGAACGGTCCGGAGCCGGTCTGGCGGGCGGATGGATTCATAGTTCTCGATCGGACGGCGGGAGAGGACCCGGATACGGAGCGCGGTTCCGAGCAGCCGGGCCGGGAGGCGGCGGGGGCCCGGCCGGGGTCCCCGGCCGGGCCCGGAAGTCGTCTCCCCGCTTAACGCCCGGCGTCTTTCCGGGGACGGCCTTTCTTTCTCCGGAGAATCCCGAAGATCCCCCGGGCCTCGAAGGCCCGGTAATTCTGGTAGAAGGCTTCCCGGGTGATCCCGTACTTCTTGCAGATCTCCCCGACGTGGGGGCTGATCGAGGTGGCCGCCTCCCGGATCATCTCCAGCTTGACCTGGGCCGGGTCCAGCCAGTTGAGGAAATTGTGGAGGCTGTAGTTCTTCCCCTCCGGCTCCCCCTCGAGGAAGGGAAAGGGCTTGAAACCGGGGACCTTCTTGATCAGCAGGCGGTTCTCGTTGTACTCCGCCAGCAGCTTCTTCAGCTCCCGCCGGCCGATGATCCCCAGCAGTCCGTACTCCCGGAACCGGTTGAGGTAGTTGTAAAAATCCTGGCGGGTATAGCTGAAGAACGAACTGATCGTCTTCACCCCCAGGGCCGGCTGGGCGTGGACCAGGCGGAGGTACTCGTAGCGGTTGAGGAACTCGTCTTCCAGCGGATAGTGATACTTTCCGTTGAGCCAGATCAGCTCCTCCTGCTGCTCCCGGAGATACTGCCGGATCACGTCCCGGATCCGGGAGAGTTCAAAGGGCTTGGTG
Organism: PVC group bacterium; assembly: GCA_003561965.1. Classification (GTDB taxonomy): domain Bacteria; phylum Auribacterota; class Erginobacteria; order Erginobacterales; family Erginobacteraceae; genus Erginobacter. The sequence continues at coordinate 4,214 of PWXJ01000134.1, read as the reverse complement.
ATGTAGTCGTCAACCCCGAGCTTGAGGGCCTTGACCGCGACCTCTTCCGAACCCCTTCCGGTCAATATTATCACCTTGGCGAAGGGGAAGATATTCTTGATCCGGGGGAAGAGTTCCAGCCCGGTGGCCCCCGGCATCATATAATCGAGCAGGACGATGTTGGGGGTGAACGACTCCATCTTCTTCAGGGCCTGCCGGCCCGAGGGGACGGCCTTGACCGTGAAATCGTGCCGTTCGAAGTACTCCTGGAGCAGGTCCCGGACTTCTTTTTCGTCGTCGACAATCAATAAATTTTTCGCGAACATAAGGCAATACCTCCTTTTAGTTTTTCCCTGAACTGTGAACCCCAATAAACGGGGCCGGGTTTGATTGCCAGGCAAGAGCCCGCCGCTCCCACGGCGGTACCCCGGACGCCGAACGCCGGCCGGGGCAGTTAATACTTAGACAATACCAATATACTTAATGAATTTACAATCGGCAATAATTATTTTACATAATTATTTTATCTTTTTTCCCGGATTGTTTTTCAGCCCCGGGGATGGAACCGCCGGTGGACCTCCTTGAGCCGCTCCCGGTCGACGTGGGTGTAGACCTGGGTGGTGCTGATCTGCGAATGACCGAGCAGCTCCTGGACCACCCTCAGGTCGGCCCCCCCACCCAGCAGATGGGTGGCGAACGAATGGCGGAGGATATGGGGGCCGGCCTTCGTGGAGATCCCGGCCTGCCGGAGGTACTTCCCGGTCAACCGCCAGAGCCACTGCCGGGTGAAGGGCCCTCCCCTCCGGGAGAGGAAGAGAGCCGCCGCTCTCCTTCCCTTGAGCAGGCGGGGCCGGGACCGCTCCAGGTAATCCGAGAGGGCCCGGGCGGCCGAGCGCCCCAGGGGGACGATCCTCTCCCGGCCGCCCTTGCCCCGGGCCCGGACAAACCCCGACTGGAGGTTGACGTCGTCGACCTCCAGGCGGGTGAGTTCCGAGGCCCGCAACCCGCTGGCATACAGCAATTCCAGCACCGCCCGGTCCCGCCGTCCGAGGACGGTCGAGGTGTCCGGCTGCCGGAGCACCGACTCGACCTCGGCGACCGAGAGCACCTCGGGCAGCATTTTCCAGAGCCGGGGCGACTCCACCACCTCGGTCACGTCCCGCCGGACATAACCCTCCAGGGAGAGGAACCGGAAGAGCATCCGGATCGAGACCAGCGCCCGGGCCAGGGACCGGGGGGTGAGGCCCCGTTCCTTCTCGGCCATCAGGAAGTCGATCACCTCGTCCCGCCGGACCTCCTGGAAACCGCCCTTGCCCCGGCCGGCCAGGAAACCGATGAACTTCTCCAGGTCGGAGCGGTAACCGGCGGTAGTATTGGGACTCAGCCCTCTCTCGACGGTCAGGTAGTTGATGAACTCGTCCAGGTAGAGCCGGCCGGCCGGGAATGTCGGTTCCCTCCCGGCTGGAGAAGATTCGGTCCCCTCCCTCATATTTCCTCCACTACTCCAGACTCGATCAGAGACCGAACTGTTCAATAAAATAATTGAAACGTTTTTCCTCGCCGATCGTCGAGCGGCCGCCGTGGCCGGGGAGGATGACCGTATCGTCGGGGAAGACCAGGAGGCGGTCGCGGATCGAGGAGGCCAGCCGCTGGAGGGACCCGCCGGGGAAGTCGGTCCGACCGACCCCGCCGGCGAAGAGGGTATCCCCGGTGAAGATCACCGCCGGGCCCGGGCCGGGTTCGAGCAGGAGAGAGACGCTCCCCGGGCTGTGGCCGGGGGTGGCGATGACCTTGAGGACCAGGTTACCGACCGGGATCTCGTCCCCGTCTTCCAGTTCCCGGTCGGCCGGAGGGGAGTCGAGAGGACCGAGGCCGAGGGCGCTCAGGTTGAGGCCGGGGTCGGTGAGGCCGGGGGCGTCTTCCCGGTGGATCAGGAGGGGGATCCGGTACCGCTCGACCACCGCCCGGTTGGCGGCGATATGATCGATGTGGCCGTGAGTGTCGATGGCCGCGACCGGGGTCCATCCCTCCCGCTCGATCACCGCGAAGATCTCTTCCGGGTCTCCCCCGGGGTCGATGATCGCCGCCCGGCCGGCGGCGTCGGCGAGCAGGTAGCAGTTGGCCTGGAGCGGCCCGACCGGGAGTGTTTTGATCTTCATAATCAGAGCAGGCCGTGCTCGGCCAGGCTGAAGTAGTTGTCGGCGGAGACGATCACGTGATCGAGGAGGTCGATCTCCACCGCCCGGCAGGCTTTCTTCAGCCGGGCGGTGATCTCGATATCGTCGTCGCTGGGGCGCATCGACCCCGCCGGGTGGTTGTGGGCGAAGATCACCCGGCTGGCGTTGCATTTCAGGGCCGAGGCGATGACTTCCCGGGGGTGGATCGCCGCCCGGTTGACCGTCCCCTCGGCCACCCGCTCGACCTCGATGATCTTGTTGGCCGTGTTGAGAAAGACCGCCAGGAAGACTTCCCGCGAGAGGCCGCCCAGGGCCTGGCGGAGATAATCAAAGACCGCCCCGGGCGAGCCGGCGACCGGCCGCTCCCGGACCCTTCCCTCCAGGTAACGGGCCGCCACCTCCCGGACCAGGTGGAGGCCGATGATGTTCTTCCTCCCCAGTCCCCGGACCTCGGCCAGGAGGCCGGGGGGGGCGTCGATGACGTCTTTCAGGGAGCCGAACTTCGCCAGGGCCTCCTTGGCCGGCTCCTTCAGATCGGCCCGGGGGGAGCCGAAAGCCAGAAGGAGCTCGAGGATCTCGTGGTCGTGAAACCCCTTGAGACCGGACCGGGCGAACCGCTCCCGCAGCCGCCGGCGGTGGCCGGCGGTATGTTTCTTCCTGTCAGGGTTCATCGAACGCTTACTCATTCCGGGGGGGGAAATAGGCTAAATTAATAGCTATAAACAAAGGTGGGGATGTGTGCCGCCCCCTGCGGGGGCTCTATAGGATTTTTTCGAATCTCCAGACCACGGGCTGACGCCCGTGGCTATTTAGAAGTGACGCCCCCTGCGGGGGCTTATCCTCCCGATTCCATAGAGCTTTCACTGTAGTAGCCCGCGCAGCGGGCGATACATTCTTAGCCACGGGCGTCAGCCCGTGGAATTAAGGCTCCGAACAAAACTTCTGAGCCCCCGCAGGGGGCGGCACAATTCCTGGTTGGATGTGGTCGGCTACCTTGATAAGATTTCCGCCGAATTTTGTACTTTGCAAACTTCCTTTAAAGGCCCGTCGGGATTGAGCAAGGCAATTAATCGAATTTGAGAAATCCGGATATAGCCAAAAATATCTTCCTTGTTTCCGGACCGCTATACTACTATATTCTCTCCCGGGGTTAAGTATATTATTCCCTCCGGCGGCGGAGAAGTCCCGCCGCGGCGGCCGGAACAACCGGTTGAGACCCGAAGAATAATTATCGAAGGAGAAAGAAATGGAGTCAAAGAAAACCGACGGGATCCTGGTGGTGGAGATGGTGGAGAGGTTCGACGCCTACTCGGCCAAGGAAGTGGAGGCTTTCCTCCAGGAAAAGATCTCCTCCGGGAATACCAAAATCCTCTGCGACTTTTCCGGGACCGATTATATCTCCTCGGCCGGCCTGAGGGTCCTTCTGGCGGCCGCCAAGGCGCTGAAGAAGGTTGAGGGAAAGATCGGACTCTGTTCCCTGAAAGGACCGGTGCGGGAAGTCTTCGAGACCGCCGGTTTCGTCCCCCTCTTCCCGATCTTCGCCGACGAAAAGGAAGCCCTGGCCGGACTGGGTTAACCGGCCGGGTCCGGGTGGTTGAGCCGGTAAACGGTTTCCTCGACCAGGTCGGATACCATCCGTTCGGTCTCCGGGTCGTCCGGGTCGAATCCCCGGAAGGCCAGCAGATCCCGGGCGATCGCCATCGCCCGGGATTTTTTTATCTCCGGCTGTCCGGGCGGTTCCGGTGAGCCGGCCGCCCCCGGGGGCCGGCGCGAGGACTGCTCGACCGAAACCGCGGCGGTCCGGGCCAGGTCCCGGATCACGTCGTAGGCGAAGTCCCTCCCCTTGACGTCGTGGATCAGCCGGGTCCAGATCAGCGTGAACCAGCGTTGGTACTTTTTCCCCAGCCAGGGGATCCGGCTGAGGATAAAGTGGAGAACCAGCAGGAGCAGGGCGGAGGCGGCGTAGGTGGCGACGGTGAGGAAACTCGAGGAGAGGTCCCTCCGGAAGGCCCCGGTGAAGGCGGCGGCCAGGTCGCGCCAGGAGCCGTGGCGGGGCTG
>PWXJ01000119.1 GCA_003561965.1 PVC group bacterium | reverse complement strand
TGTAATTCAAATCTAACTTTGGGCTGTTAATTCAGAATCAAGGGGGCCCCGACAGTGTCTCTACCCGGTCTCCGGATCAGGACAGCTTCGGCAGTGGCAGGATATTTAGAAAATAAGCTCGCTCAACCTTCCTGGGGTTTACTTCCCGGCAAGAATCACATATCCAAGTTCACCTTAACAACAGGGGTCAGGATTGTAAACCGGGATTTGAGAATTTGGGAATTTGACAATTTCCGGATCGGCAAGTATAAGTGACTTTCACTCCATCGAGAAGGTGTCGTCTTCGGTACTGCCGCCGGCGGTGCTCCAGAACGCCGGGGTAATAGTCAAACATTATATTTTCCTCTCAGGACAATGCCCTCTGAACTTCAATTCCGATACGTCGGTCCATCCTTCTATCCCGACCGGGGGCGGCAATGAGGGTGGCCCTGACAGGTTCGTACCCTCCACCCCACGGGGGACTTTCCGCCAGCGTGAAACAAATGGCGATTTTGTTGCGTCGGGACGGTCACCGGGTTCGGGTATTCACGCACCTGGGAGAGAGAGCCAACCGGGAGGAGGAGGTTTACTGGTACCCGCTGAAGACGGTCAACTGGAAGAAGAATTTACTCTTCAAGGTCAGGGAATACCGCCCGGAACTGCTCCACTGTCACTCATCCAACTGGCAGGTCAATATCGCCGTTGTCTCCCGGGCGCTATCCATCCCCCTGATCCATCAGATCTACGGAGAAAGGTTCCCCCAGCAGTTTCAAGAACTGGGCCAGGCCGGAAAGCTGCTGGTGAAGTGGTCGCTGCACCAGGCGCGCCAGGTGATAGCTTCGAGTGCGGAACTGGCGGAATTCGTAAGGGAACTGGGAGTGAACCGGGATCGGGTTCATTACATACCCTGCCTCTTGCCTATGGAAGAGGTCCCTTCAGCTTCCCAGGTCCCGTCGCGGGTGGCAGGCCTGCTGCAAAACGGCAAGAGAATAGTGATTGTGAGTTCCGGATACTATCTGCCGTATTATGGGTTCAGCCTGATCCCCGAAGCGTCGGCGCGTCTGAAAAAGCGGGGAATCGACTTTGTCTGGTTGGTCGCGGGGGAAGGGAAACAAGATGAACTGGAGGCCTTCCGGCAATTGATCGATCGGCACCAGGTCAGCGATCGGGTGATCCCGATCGGGGACCTTGGTCGGTCCGCCCTGATCGCCCTGTTGAGTGCGAGCAATATTTACGTCAGAACCAAGCATAGCGACTCCTTCGGGATCGCCATCGCCGAAGCCCATCAGCTGGGGTGCCACTGTATTTTCGGGGACAACAACCCCTACTTCCAGGGTGACGGGGAACGGCTGTTAAGTTACCGGACGGGCGATATCGACTCCCTGACGGAACTGCTGCTCCGGGTCATTCCCCGGGTCCAGCCGAAAACCTCGGGGGAGCCGCGGGGACGCTTCAGCGAATTGGCCCGGGATAACTACCGGAGAATTATGTCCATCTATCGGGGTGTCCTGGCGGGCTGAACCCGGCGGAGATGCGTCCGGAGGCCGCCGGGGCAGAGCCGGGGGCAATACAGTACTCAACCTCTATCAGGGCGACCGCCGTGGTTTCTCATAAACAGATGATCCGGACTCAGGCTTCCGGGCACAGTCTGGTTCGGGTGGACCGGTTTGATTCCGCCGAAGAATTCGTGATGCACCTCCTCCGGTGCTTCCCCTACGTGAAAGCGGCCCGGCTGGCCGCGGGAAAAAATGTTCTGGACCTGGGATGCAATATTGGATACGGGACATCGATATTGTCCGAACAGGCCGGCCGGACCGTTGGGGCCGATGTCTCGCGTCGGGCCGTGGCGGCCGCCCGGAAAAAGTTTAAGAGGGATAACATCGAATTCAAGCTTCTCGGAAGCGATCATCTACCTTTCTTCGGAGGCGAGTTCGATCTGGTCACGTCTTTCCAGGTGATCGAGCACGTTATCGATACCGGAAGATATCTCAACGATATCAAGCGGGTACTCCGTCCCGGGGGAGTGGCCCTTTTTACCACGCCGAATTCCTTGATCCGCCTAGACCCCGGGATGAAACCCTGGAACAAGTTTCACGTTCGAGAATACGATCCGGAAAGTTTTTCGGCTTTGTTGGGTAAATACTTTTCCCGGGTGGAGATCTGGGGGCTATTTGCCGACGAACCGCTGTATTCCATCGACCTCAACCGCGTGTTGAGATACCGGGAGGCCGCCCGCCGAAAAGCGGCCGACGAAGCCGTCCAGACCCGCCTTTCGGTTCCCGCGAGGATCCTTACCGGGTTGAAGACCAGGATCCCCGCCCCCATCCGGAGCTGGCTCAAGTATAGGCTGGTCCCTTCGCGATCGGGCGGAGCGAGGCCGGTGAACAGAGGGGAAGGGGAGTTCCTGTTCTCCGAGCGCTACCGGATGGAAAGCCTGTTCTACCGACGGGATTCTCTTTCTACCGCCCTCGACCTGCTGGCCGTCTGCGCGGATGGCCGCGGTGCCCTGGCGGGGATTGACGGCGTTCTGTTGTCCCGGGAGAATCGGTAATGAATCCGCCGGGGGAAGAAGGAACGATGCCCGCCGCCCGCCCTTCCGGCTGAGAGTTGGATGAGATTCAATGCGCCCGTTAACAACAGCCGGGGATCTCCTCTCCAACGTTTTCCGGAAGGGTTTTTTCCACCTCCTGTCCGCCAACCTGGTCGTCAATCTCCTGGCTTTCGGCTCCCAGATCATAGTCGTCAGGTTCCTCTCCGCGGTCGAATTGGGACAGGTTAAAACCCTCCAGGCTTTTGTCTCGGTGGCGGTGATCATCTCCGCTTTCGGATTCAATACCGCCGTGCTCAAACTCTGCTCGGAGAAACGACCCCTGGCGGAGAGGGCCCTGATCTATCGGCTGAACCTGGGCTATTCCCTGGTCCCGGTGGCGGCGGTGGTGGGATCTCTCCTGGCGGCCGCCCGGTTGGGCCTGCTCTCGCCGGATCCGGCGGTCAATCGCTGGATGCCGGTATATATGTGGACGGTACCGGCTCTGACTTATATTTCCCTGGCTTTGGCTTACCAGAAAGCTCTCAAGAGAATCAAGGCCCTGGCCGGGATGCAGCTGGGGATAGGGCTGCTCGGCTTCGTCGCCTTGATCGGGGCGACCGCCCTCTACGGGCTTGACGGCTACATCATATCCAAGGTCGTGGTCGGCTATGTCCTTCTCCTGGGTGTCTTTTTCATAGTCAGAGCCCGGGCCGGAGGGGTTAATCCCGAGGGGAACATATTCCGGAATAGTTTCTTTTATGCCAAGTGGAGCGTGGCGGGAAACGGGGTGGCGGCGCTGGGACTATACGCCGATATATTCCTGCTCAACACTCTGATCCGGGATCGGGCGCAATTCGGATACTACAGCCTCGCCACCATATTCATTACGGGGCTGTACCAGCTGAACAATACCGTCCAGTCGATCGCCACCCCTTATTTTTCCGAGAAGAGCGCCGACCGGCGGGATTTTGCCCGGGTCCTGAAGAAGTACCAGGTCCTGATGGTCGGGCTGGTAGCCGGGGTGAGCGCGGTCCTCTTCTTCGCGGTCCCGGTTTTTATACGGCATATGTATGGGGATGAGTACGGCCCGGCCGGGCTGTATTTCCGGATTCTCCTGCTGAAATATTTCTTCCGCAGCTGCTACGCCCTCCCCGGGGTGGCGATCATCGGACTGGGCAAGATGAAATACAATTTTGCCGCGGTGGCGATATCGGTACCATTTACGTTCGTTATCAGTTACCTGTTTATTATCCGCGCCGGCTTGATCGGCGCCGCCTGGGCCCAGGCGATTTCATATCTGTTTACCGCCGTGTTGATGGCTTTTATCTTGAAACGCGTGCTCAAAATCCACTTCGCCTCCGATGAAACCGGCGGTTGGAGATCCCCTTCTACGCCTGATCTGGAGACGTGAATGGCGGCGGAGGTTGAGGATAAACCGGTCGCGGAAGGACGATTGGTAATCTCAGGGAAAGCTCGATGAGGACCGTGAATAATCCTGACAGGTGGAAAACATCTCCGTTCTTCATTGACCCGGCGGAAAAGCCCCGTCGCCGCTCTGCCGCCGAGCGATTTTTCCCCGGGACGGTCGGTCGGACCGTCCGGGACGCCGATACGATCCTAGAACACGTCTTCGACCTGCTGGGTTCCGGTCCGGTCCGAATGGGGAAGAAGATCGACTGGCACCGCGATTTCAAGAGCGGAATCTCCTGGGATCCTCGCCGGCGCTATGAACCGCCCGGCGAATGCGTCAGCTATGACGATCCCTCCGACGTCAAGGTCCCCTGGGACTTGAGCGGCTTTCTCCATATCCCGACCCTGGGAAAGGCCTACTGGTATACCGGAGAAGAAAAGTATCCCCGGGAATTCGCCGCCCAGATAACAGACTGGGTCCAGTGCAATCCATATCCCCTGGGAGTAAACTGGGCCTGCACTATGGAGGTGGCCCGCCGGGCGATCAGCTGGATCTGGGGATATTACTTTTTCCGCTCGGCCGAGGGTATCGCTCCGGAGTTCTGGTCTCTTTTTCTCGACTCCCTGGAAACTCACGGAGCCTACATCAGAAATCACCCGGAGGACAACCGACCGGCCTCCAACCACTATCTTTTGGGGTTGGCCGGACTTTTTTACCTGGGAGCAGCCGTTCCGGAATTGCGTTCTTCTCAACGGTGGAAAAGGTACGCTTTGAGACGTCTGGTCAAGGAAATCGGGATCCACGTCCTTCCCGACGGATCGCATTACGAAGGCTCGATCTACTATCACCATTTTGTCACCGAGATTTTTCTCTCGGTTATGATCCTGGGACGAAAAAACGGCCTGCGCTTTTCGCCGCTCTTTGTTCGCCGCGTGGAAAAGATGCTTGAGTTCATAGCCTGCTACACCCGCTCTCACGGATCCGCTCCCCGGATCGGCGACGCCGATGACGGCCGGGTGCAGATCCTGGGCGACTATTCCAGCTGGAACCGGCTGGACCACCGGCGCCTTCTCTCCACCGGGGCGGTGATCTTCAAACGGGGGGACTTCAAGGCCGCCGCCGGCCTCTTCGCCGAGGAGTCCTTCTGGCTGCTGGGCGAAGGGGGAAGGGAGGAATTCGAAACCATCACCGCCCGACCGGCGGCCGGGTCCCGCGCCATCGCCTGTGGCGGCTACTACATACAAAGGCACGAAGATCTGCACTTGATCGCCGACTGCCTGAGACGGGACCCCAACGCCCCGCCGGCGCATTTTCACAACAGCCGCCTCAGTTTTGAACTCTCCGCCGCCGGGGTGGACTTCATCGTCGACCCC
>PWXJ01000088.1 GCA_003561965.1 PVC group bacterium | reverse complement strand
CCCTCGGTGATCTCATCGACATCGATCCAGGGGAAATTGAACCGGGAGCTGAAGACCGTTCCGTAAATGATCAGCCGGTCGCCCCGCTCGAACCGGGACAGCAACCCCGCCCTCTTCCGGGGGAAGAAGAGCTGGGCGAAGATCCGGTTTTCGGCCTCGACAAAGAAACCGGCGTATTCCCGGGAGGACCGGTGGACATCGGCGTCGTTGAGCCAGGTCGAGTCCTCCTTGAGAAACCGGCAGCGGAGCTTGATCGGGACCCCGACATACTGGGAAGGGTCCCGGCTCAGTTGTTCGGCCGGGACCTCGATATAATCGGTCTGGCCAGCCGCCAACCGGACGGAAAAGCCGAGCAGGATCATTATCAGGATTGTCTTGATCATTTCTTCTTCGCCGGGATCCCCAACCCGGGTCACGGGCCGGAAGTTAATCTATAACATAGCACCCGGACCGGCAAGTTAAAACGGTTCCCGCCGCCGCGCCCAACCGGGTTTTGTCTTGCCTCGGCCTGATCTTTATACTACTTTCTCCTCCGGCCGGCAAGAAGACAGTGGAAGCGAAGGCCTTAGCGATATGGAGAACCGACAACAGGCAATGGTTACGGGGGCCAGCGGGTTCATCGGCAGCCACCTGGCCCGGGCCCTCCGGGGGGCGGGCTGGTCGGTCCGCTGCCTGATCCGGGAGACCAGTTCCCGGGAACGGCTCCCCCGGGAAGGGGTGGAACTGGCGAGCGGGAACCTGGCCGATATCGCTTCCCTGAAACAAGCCCTGACCGGGGTGAAGACGGTCTTTCACCTGGCCGGCCGGGTCCGGGCCCGCCGCCGGGAGGACTTCTTCCGGGCCAACCGGGGAGGGACGAAGAACCTTCTCCAGGCCGCCCGGGAGGCCGGCACGGTGGAGAGATTCATCTATGTCTCCAGCCTCTCCGCGGCCGGACCCAGTCCGGACGGCCATCCCCTCCGGGAGGAGGAAGAAGCCCGGCCGGTCAGTTTTTACGGGGCGAGCAAGCTGGCGGCCGAACGGGAAGCCCTCCGCTGCCGGGAGGATTTCGCGGTCACGATCCTGCGGCCGGCGGCGGTTTACGGCCCGGGCGACCGGGATTCCCTGGAAGTGGTGAAGATGGCCCAACGGGGCTGGCGGTTCCAGCCGGGGGGGGCGGGGTTTACTTTCTCCTCGCTCCACGTCGATGACGTGACCGACAGTATCCTCAGGGCGGCCGGGAGAGCGGGCGGGGAGCCGGCGGTTTATTTCCTGGCCGACGGAAACAGCTACACCTGGGAAGAGACCTTCGCCATCCTCAGGGAGATCCTGGGGGAGAGAGCCTGCCGGAGGAAAATCCCCTGGGCGGCCGGCAACAGCGTCCTCCGCCTGGCCGCCGGACTCTTCCCCCGCTCGCCGGCGGCTTTTTATCTGGACAAACTCCGGGAGATGAGCCATAAGTACTGGGTCTGCGACATTGGCCGGGCCCGGGCCGAGCTGGGTTTTTCACCCCGGTACGATTTCAGCCGGGGCCTGCGGGAGACCATCGAATGGTACCGGGAGGCCGGCTGGCTGTAGATCCGCCAGCCCCGGTGCGGCAGAAAAAGCGCTGTAATATTTCACAGGGAGCAAAACACTTATGGCCGATCTCTTTAAAAAATGCTTCGAGTTCACCCGGGCCCGGGAAATAATGGCAATGGGGATCTACCCCTATTTCACCGAGATCTCCTCCGCCCAGGAGACCGAGGTCACGATCGACGGCCGGACGGTACTGATGCTCGGCTCCAACAGCTACCTCGGCCTGACCTGCCACCCGAAAGTCAAGGCGGCGGCGGCCGCCGCCCTGGAGAAGTACGGCACCGGCTGCGCCGGCTCCCGCTTCCTCAACGGCACCCTCGACATCCACCGGCAGCTGGAGGACCGCCTGGCCGCCTTCTTCCGGAAGGAAGCGGCCCTGGTCTACTCCACCGGGTTCCAGACCAACCTGGGCACGATCTCCGCCCTGGTCGGGAAGAACGATACCGTCCTGATCGACCGGCTCGACCACGCCAGCATCATCGACGGCACCCGGCTCTCCTTCGGCAAGATCAAGAAGTTCGTCCATAACGATATGGACGACCTGGAGCGGCTCCTCTCCCGCTGCGGGGAGAACGGCAAGCTGATCGTGGTCGACGGGATCTTCAGTATGGAGGGAGACATCGCCCGCCTCGACCGGATCGTCGAGCTGGCCCGGGAGTACGGGGCCCGGGTCCTGGTCGACGACGCCCACTCGATCGGGGTCCTGGGGAAGACCGGGCGGGGCACCCCCGAGCACTTCGGCCTCGAGGACGAGGTTGACCTGATCACCATCACCTTCAGCAAGTCCCTGGCCTCGATCGGCGGCTGCGTGGCCGGCTCCGAGGCGGTGATCCACTACCTGAAGCACTTCTCCCGCCCCCTGATCTTCTCCGCCAGCCTCCCCCCGGCGGCGGTGGCCACGGTGATGGCCTGCCTGGACATCGTCGAGGAGGAACCGGAACGGCGGTTCCGCCTCTGGGATATCACTAACAGGATGCTGGAGGGTTTCAAGGCGATGGGCTTCCGGACCGGCGACAGCGAGACCCCGATCATCCCCCTGATCATCGGCGATCTGGAGAAGTCGTTTATGATGAGAAAGCTGCTCTTCGACGCCGGGATCTTCGTCAACCCGGTCGTCCCCCCGGCCGTCCCCCCCGACCAGACCCTGATCCGGACCAGCTTTATGGCCACCCATACCGACCCCCAGCTCGACTTCGCCCTTGAGACTTTCGAGAAGGTGGGGAAGGAGCTGGGAATAATATAGGCAGTGGGCAGTGGGCAGTAGGGAGTAGGCAGCTCTGCGGGCGATGGCGGATTCCGGCAGTGGGCAGTGGGCAGCTGAATCGGTATCGGTATCGGTATCGAAACCTCAATCCATCGACTTCGGCCAAAGAAAATCCCGGATGGAACCCCCCGCTCTCCAGGTCAGGGAAGTCGCCTCCCGCCGGGACCTGAAGCGGTTTCTCGCCTTGCCCTGGACGGTCTACCGGGGCAACCCCCACTGGGTCCCCCCGCTGCTCCGGGAAGACCGCAAGACCCTCACCCCCGGCCGCCACCCCTTCTGGGAACATAGCGAACGGGCGCTCTTCCTCGCCTGCCGCGACGGACAACCGGTGGGGAGGATCGCGGCGATCGAGGACCGGGCGTTCGTCGAGTACCACCGGGAGCCGACCGGGTACTTCGGTTACTTCGAGTGCCTGGAAGACCCCCCGGCCGCCCGGGCCCTCTTCCGGGCCGCCGAGGGCTGGCTGCGGTCCCGGGGCCTGGAAAAGATGATCGGCCCTCTCAACCCCTCCACCAACGGGACCTGCGGCTTCCTCCTCGAGGGCTACGACTCCCCGCCCCGGTTTATGATGCCCTACACCCTCCCCTACTACCACGACCTGATGGCGGAATGCGGCCTGGAAAAGGCCAGGGATCTCCTGGCCTACCGGATCCCGGTCCCCAGAGAGATGAACCCCCGGCTGGAGAAGATCGCGGCGGTCCTGACCAGGCGGGGGTTGTCGGTCCGGAATATCCGGATGGACGACTTCGACAACGAGCTGAAACTGGTCCGGGAGATCTACAACTCGGCCTGGGCGAAAAACTGGGGTTTCGTCCCGATCTCCGAGGCGGAGATCGAGGCGATGGCCCGGGAACTGAAACCCCTGGTCGTCCCCGAGCTGGTTTACTTCGCCGAGTACCGGGAAAAACCGGTCGGCTTCTACCTGGTCCTCCCCGACTACAACCAGGCGATCCGGAAGATGAACGGCCGGATGACCCCGCTGGGAATAATCCGTTTTCTCCTCGCCCGGAGAAAGATCGACGCCGTCAGGCTGATGATGGCCGGGATCGAGGATGAGTACCAGAAGAAGGGTCTGGACGGTCTGCTCTACCTGGAGTCGGCCCGGACCACCCGCGACCTCGGTTACGTGGATTCCGAGATTTCCTGGCTGCTGGAGGACAACCTCCTGGTCATCCGCGCCGCCGAGATGATGGGCGGCACCCTCTACAAGAAGTACCGGATCTATCAGAAATCACTATCCGGCTCCTGATATCGGGAGCAGATCGGCGAAGCGGCGGCGGGTTTCGGCGAGGAGGGGCGGGGGGAGCGGGAGGGGGTCGGCCGGCGGGGACCAGCCTTTCTCCCGCAGGTAGTTCTCCAGGATCTCCTTGTCCCAGGGGTCCTGAAGCCGGCCGGGGCGGTGGAGTTCCTCCTTCCAGATCCGGGAACAGTCGGGGGTGCAGGCCTCGTTGATCAGCAGCAGCCGGCCGTCCCTCTCCCCGAACTCGAACTTGGTGTCGGCGAGGATGAACCCTCCCCGGGCGAAGACCTCCCGCATCCTCCGGTAGATCTCCAGGGTAATCCTCTCGATCTCGTCCGCCCGGCTTTCCCCGACCAGTTCGACCAGTTCGCCCCGGGTCAGGTTGCGGTCCTCCCCGAACCGGCTCTTCCGGGCGGGGGTGAAGACCGGCCGGGTGAGTTTGGAGGCCTGTTTCAATCCGGCGGGGAGCGGGGGGAGCCAGGAAGCTCCTCCTTTCCGGTAAGCCTCCCAGGCCTGGCCGTAGAGGTAACCGCGGGCCACGCACTCCAGCCGGACCGGCTCCACCTTCCGGGTCAGGTAGCTCCGCCCGGCCAGAAGCTCGGGGAGGTAATTGAACGGCGGGGGATAATCCTCCACCCGGGAGGTAAGGACGTAATTCGGGACCAGGTCCCGGACCGCGGCGAAGGTCTTCAGGGTCAGGGCGGTCAGCACCCTCCCCTTACCGGGCAACCCGGCCGGGTAGACCCGGTCGAAGAGGTAGACCCGGTCGGTGGTCACGACCAGGATATCCTCCCCGGCGGCGAAGACATCGCGGATCTTGCCCCGGTCGTGGAGCCTCCGGCCGGGGATGACGGCCTCCAGCAGCGGCGGGGGATGATCTGGCATCGGACAACCGGTCCCGGTCTACAGGGTCAGGGCCAGGACCGCCAGGCCGGCCAGCCAGCAGTAGTAGCCGAAGTAATGGACCTGTTTCTTCTTGATCATCCGGAGCAGGATTCGGATCGCCAGGTAGCCGGAGACCGCGGCGGCCAGGGCCCCGATCAGGAGTACGGCGACCTCCGCCCGGGGGATCCCCTCCCCGGCGACATCCCGGAACTCGTAGAGCCCGGCCCCGAGGATGATCGGGATCGAGAGGAGGAAGGCGAAGTCGGCGGCCCGGGTCCGCTCGATCCCGGAGTGGACCCCGGTTGAGATGGTCATCCCCGAACGGGAGACCCCGGGGAAGATGGCGACGGCCTGGGCCAGGCCGACCATCAGCGCCCGGAAGAAATCCGGCCCCCCATCCCGGTCCCGGGCGAAACGGAGGGAAAAGAGAACGGTACCGGTCACGAGCAGGGAGAAACCCACCACCCAGGGCTGGGAGAAGGCCTCCGCGACCCGGGACGCCAACAGGTATCCGATAATCGCCGCGGGGACGGTGCCGACCCCGAGGAGGAGCGCCAGGCGGGTGTCGGGGTTGGAGAATCGCCAGCGGCCGTTCTTCCTCCGGATCCGGCCGACAAAGACGCTCTTCAGCAGCCGGGCGACCTCGACCCGGTAGACGGCCAGCACCGCCAGCAGGCTGCCCAGGTGGACCGCCACGATGAAGCGGAGGTTGCCCGGGGGGAGCCCGAGGAGCTTCTCGGTGATCACCAGGTGCCCGGAGCTGGAGACCGGGATGAACTCGGTCAGTCCCTGGACCAGCCCGAGGATGATTGCTTCCAACACTGTCATAACTGTAACCTATGTCCTGATCGCTCCTACTGCCCACTGCCCACTGCCCACTATCCACTGCCTACTCCCCACCCAGGATCACGCTCTCCACCTTCCGGCGCAGTTCGTCCCGCTCGGATTCGGAGGGGGCCTCGAGGTTGAGGCGGAGCAGGGGCTCGGTGTTGGACTTGCGGACGTTGAACCAGCGGTCCGGCCAACGGACCGAGACCCCGTCGAGAAAGTAGACCTCCCCGTCGGAGAACTCCTCGGCCAGGGCCTCGATCTTCCCGTCGGGGTCGTCGACCGGGAAGTTGATCTCCCCGGTGGCCGAGTAGCGGCGCAGGGGCTCGACGATCCGGGAGAGCGGCTCGGAACGGGAGCTGACCAGGTTGAGCATCTTGACCAGGGCGACCAGGGCGTTGTCGGCGAAGAAGTTGTCCCGGAAGTAGTAGTGCCCGGAGAGTTCCCCCCCGAAGACCGCGTTCTCCCCCCGCATCAGGGCCTTGATGTAGGAATGGCCGACCCGGGACTCCAGGGCCTTCCCCCCGGCTTTCTCGATCTCCTCGGGGACGACCAGGGAGGATCTCAGGTCGTAGATCACCGTGGACCCGGGCCAGCGGTCCAGGGACTCCCGGGAGATCAGGGCGGTGGTCAGGTCGTTGGAGATGGTCCGCCCCCGTTCGTCGACAAAGGCCACCCGGTCGCCGTCGCCGTCAAAGGCGGCGCCGAGATCGGCCCCGCTCTCCGCCACCAGCTTCTTCAGGTCGGCCAGGTTCTCCTCTTTCAGGGGGTCGGCCTCGTGATGGGGGAAGGAGCCGTCCGGGTCGAGGTAGAGCGGGACCAGCCGGCAGGGCAGACGGTCGAAGAGCAGGGGGAGATACTTTCCCGCCATCCCGTTGCCGGCGTCGACCGCGACGGTCAGGGGCCGGATGTACTGGGAGAACTTGAGGATGTGCTCGAGGTACTCCCCGGTGATGTCGCGCCGGGTCTCCCGCCCGGGACGGTCGGCCCGGCGGATCTCCCCCCGGCGGAAGATCTCCTCGATCTCCTCGATCCCGGTCTCGTAGCTCAAGGGGATGGCGTCCTCCCGGCAGAACTTGAGTCCGTTGTAGCGGGCCGGGTTGTGGGAGGCGGTCACCATCAGCGCCCCCCCGTACCCCCCCTTCCCGTCGGCGAAGTAGAGGGCCGGGGTCGAACAGAGGCCGATATCGACCACGTCCACCCCGGCCTGGAGGATCCCCCGCCGGGCGGCGGAGGCGATCCCGGGGGAACTGAGCCGCATATCCCGGCCGGTGACGATCGTTTCGACCCGGAGAAACCGGGCGAAGGCGTTGCCGATCCGGTAGGCGATCTCCTCGTTGATCTCTTCGGGGACAACTCCGCGGACGTCGTAGGCTTTGAAGATTCCCATAGCTTTTGAACTCATTCACCCGCGGCGCGAGGCCGCAGGGGTCTTTTTTTCAGCACGGGATTTTAGCTTGTGAACTCATTCACCGGCCGGATAAACCGGCCGGGGGTCTTCAGTAGTGAAGGAGGGAGAAGATCGGGACATCCTTGAGCTTCTCGCGCCCTTTGAGAAAGTCGAGTTCGATCAGGACCGCGATCGCCTCGACTTCGCCGCCCAGACCGCGGACCAGGTCGACCGTCGCGGCCAGGGTGCCCCCGGTGGCCAGGAGGTCGTCGACGATCAGCACCCGGCTCCCGGGGGGGATGGCGTCTTCGTGGATCTCCACCGTGGCCGTCCCGTATTCCAGGGAATAGCCGACCTTCCGGGTCCGGGAGGGGAGCTTGCCTTCCTTCCGGACCGGGATTACCCCGGCCCCCAGCCGGTAGGCCAGGGCGGCCCCGTAGATGAAACCCCGGGCCTCGACGGAGACCACCAGGTCGATCTCCCGGCCGGAGAACTCGGCGGCCAGCAGGTCGACCGACTCCTTGAAGAGCCGGGGGTCCTTGATCAGGGTGGTGATATCCTTGAAGACCACCCCGGGAACGGGAAAATCCGGGATATCCCGGATGGCGGCGCTTAAATCCGCTTTGCTCATTTCTCTGCCTCCTTGCCGGGTTAAATCGAAAAAAATTAAAAACCCGTCCTTATTCGTTCATATCCAGGTCCCGGTCCCGGATGGTCTGGTGGAGCCTCCGGGTCGCCTGGTTGATGATCTGCCTCACCCGCTCCCGGCTGATCCCGAACTTCTTCCCGATCGCCGAGAGGGTCCGGGGGGTCCTGCCCTCGAGGCCGAACCGGATCTTGATGATCTTCTTCTCCCGGTCGGGAAGCTCTTCGAGCAGGGCCAGGAGGTCCCGGTGGAGATCGGCGGTATCGACCGCCTGGTCGGGCGGGACCAGGTCGGTGTCCTGGACCAGGTCGGAGAGCCGGCTCTCCCCCTCCCGGTCGATCGAGGCGTCGAGCGAGCTGGGAACCCGGGCCACTTCCTTGAGGTAATCGATCTCCTCCCGGGTGATCCCCAGCTTCTCGCTGATCTCCCGGTTGGTCGGGGTCCGCCCCAGCTTCTGTCCGAGGGCGGCGACCTTCTTCTTGTAGGAGTTGACCTTCTCCTGCATATAGACCGGGATCCGGATCATCTTGCCCTTGTTGGCCAGGGCCCGCATTATCGACTGCTTGATCCACCAGGCGGCGTAGGTGCTGAGCTTGGCCCCCTTGGAACTGTCGTAACGCTCCACCCCCTTCATCAGCCCGAGGTTGCCCTCCTCGATCAGGTCGAGCAGGGGCAGGCCGAGGGGCTCGTACTTCTTGGCGATCTTCACCACCAGGCGGAGGTTGGAACGGATCAGGTCCTTGCGGGCTTCCTCGTCGCCCTTCTCCAGGCGGGCGGCCAGGGCTTTCTCCTCCTCGCGGGTCAGGAGCGGGAACTCCCCGATCTCCCTGAGGTAGATCCGCAGGGCCTGGACCTGCCGGTCCCGGATTATTCCCTTCGTCTTGTCCGATGAGGGCGTCATCCTGTTATCCTAACCCGTACTGCGTGCCTCGTGCCCGGCCCGGAGAAAGCAGAATTTCCAGTACGAGTACAAGATTTATTTCTTTTTCGCCTTTCCGGCTTCCTCTTCCTCGATCGCCGCCTGGGCGGCGGCCAGGCGGGCGATCGGGACCCGGTAGGGGGAACAGCTGACGTAGTTCATCCCCGCCCGGTAGCAGAACTTCACCGAACCCGGCTCGCCGCCGTGCTCGCCGCAGATCCCCACCTTGAGGTCCTTCCGTCCGGCCCGGCCTTCCTCGATGGCGATCTCGACCAGCCGGCCGACCCCGACCTGGTCGAGGGCCCCGAAGGGATCGCCGGAAAGGATCTTCTTCTCCAGGTAGTCGGGGAGGAAGACCCCGGCGTCGTCCCGGCTGTAGCCGAAGGTCATCTGGGTCAGGTCGTTGGTTCCGAAGCTGAAGAATTCCGCCCGCCGGGCGACCTCGCCGGCGACCAGGCAGGCCCGGGGGATCTCGATCATCGTCCCCACCAGGTACTTCACCCTGGCCTTCTTCTTCTCGATGATCTCCTCGGCGACCTCCCGGATGATCTCCTCGAGGTAGTTGAACTCCTCCGGGGTCCCGATCAGGGGGACCATAATCTCGGGCAGGACGGCGATCCCCTTCTTCGAGACCGCGCAGGCGGCCTCGATGATCGCCCGGGTCTGCATCCGGCAGAGCTCCGGGTAGGAGATGGAGAGCCGGCAGCCGCGGTGGCCGAGCATCGGGTTCATCTCCTTGAGGGACTGAACCCGGGACTTGACCTTCTTCAGGGGGACCCCGATGATCTTGGCCAGCTCCGCCTGCTCCTTCGCCCCGTGGGGGACGAATTCGTGCAGCGGCGGGTCGAGGAGCCGGATGGTGACCGGCAGCCCCTTCATCGCCTTGAAGATCCCTTCGAAGTCCTTGCGCTGGTAGGGGAGGAGCTTGCCGATCGCCTTCTTCCGGCTCTCGGCGTCCTCGGCCAGGATGAACTCCCGGACCGCCAGGATCCGCTCGCCCTCGAAGAACATATGCTCGGTCCGGCAGAGCCCGATCCCCTCGGCCCCGAAGGCCCGGGCGGCTTTTGAGTCGGCCGGGGTGTCGGCGTTGGTCCTCACCCCCATCTTCCGCGACTCGTCGGCCCACTTGCTGACCTTCCGGTAGAGCTTGTAGATCGGGTGTTTCTTCGCCCAGTCGGCGCCCTCGACCACCGCCGCCTCCACCGGGGAGGAACTGGTCGGGAGATCGACGTCCTTGCGGTTGTCGCAGTAGATCGCCCCGGTCGAGCCGTTGAGGCTGATGTACTGGCCCTCCTTGACGGTGAGCTTGCCGATCGTGAACTGCTTCTTCGAGTAGTCGATCGAGACCGCCCCGGCCCCGGCCACGCAGCAGGTCCCCCAGCCCCGGGCGACCACGGCGGCGTGGCTGGTCATCCCCCCGGTGCTGGTCATAATCCCCCGGGCGGCCCACATCCCGCCGACGTCCTCGGGGCTGGTCTCGTGCCGGACCAGGATCAGCCGGGCTTTTGGATCGCTGTCCACGATCTTTTCCGCCTCGGCGGCGGTGAAGACCACCTTCCCGGAGGCGGCCCCGGGGCCGGCGGGAAGCCCGTAGGCCTGATCCAGCCCCTTCTTCCGGGCCTCCTCCTCGTCCCTGGGGTTGAAGATCGGGAAGAGGAGCTGGGCCAGGTGCTCGCCCTCGATCCGGCTGACCGCGTCCCGGGGGGTGATCAGTTTTTCCCGGACCATATCGCAGGCGATCTTGACCGCGGCCAGGCCGGTCCGCTTCCCGGTCCGGGTCTGGAGCATATAGAGCTTGCCCTCCTGGATGGTGAACTCGACATCCTGGGTGTCGCGGTAATGCTCCTCCAGCTTCTTCATTATCCCGGTCAGTTCCTTGTGGACCCGCTTCCAGACCGGGTTCTTCTCCTTGGGCATATCGGCGATCGGGTGGGGGTCGCGGATCCCGGCGACCACGTCCTCGCCCTGGGCGTTGATCAGGTACTCCCCCATCGGTTTCTTCTCGCCGGTGGCCGGGTTGCGGGTGAAGCCGACCCCGGTCCCGGAGTCCTCCCCCATATTCCCGAAGACCATCGCCTGGACGTTGACCCCGGTGCCCTTCAGACCCGTGATCTTGTTCAGCCGGCGGTACTTGACCGCCCGGTCGGAGTCCCAGGAGTTGAAGACGGCGTTGATCGAGAGGGTGAGCTGCTCCATCGGGTCTTCCGGGAAGGACTCGCCGACCTTCTTCCGGTAGACCTTCTTGTAGGCCTCGACCAGTTCCTGGAGCTGATCGGCGCTGAGGTCGGTATCGACCTTCGCTTTGTGCTTTTTCTTGATCCGGCTCAGCTCGACCTCGAAATCCTCGTGGGTCAGGCCGGTGGACGGCCCCATCACCACGGTGCCGAACATATCGATGAAGCGGCGGTAGCTGTCCCAGCCGGTCCGCCCATAACCCGACTTCTCGATGAAGCCGGTCACCGAGCGGTCGTTCATCCCCAGGTTGAGGACGGTGTCCATCATCCCCGGCATCGAGACGGCGGACCCGGACCGGACCGAGACCAACAGGGGGTCGTGGGCCGCCCCCAGCTTCTTGCCCATCAGCTTCTCCAGCCGGGCCAGGTTCTTCTTCACCTGGTCGAGCAGCCCCTTGGGGTAGGTGTGGCGGTGCTCGGAGTAGTAATTACAGGCCTCGGTGGTGATGGTGAACCCCGGGGGGACGGGGAGGCCGGCGTTGGCCATCTCGGCCAGGTTGGCCCCCTTGCCCCCGAGCAGCCCCTTCATCTCTTTCGTCCCTTCCGCCTTGCCGCCGCCGAAGAAATACACGTACTTGGTCATTTCATTACCTCCTGAATTGTTTCACCCGGGGGGTGACAGTAGTTATTCCAGAATGTGCTCTCCCCTCTCGAACTGGAGGAGAGAGAGGTCGGCCAGAGAGTCAGTATAGACCCGATTGATCTGTTTTAACAGGATCATCCGGTTTTTCCGCTGTTTTTCGTCCTCCACGTTGACCAGGACACGGTCGAAGAATTCGCTTAAACGCCGGGAGAAGATCCGGGCGTATTCTACCGTGGCCTTCCGGTACTCCCCTTCCCCGATTAGACGGCGGATCTCCTCCCCCCGTTCAGCGAGCGCCCGGGCCAGTTTTGTTTCGGCCGGGTGGTCGGCGGAGTCTCCGCGCCACTCCTCCTCCCCGGACAAACCCGAGCCGCGGACGATATTGGCGGTCCGCTCGATTATGGTGGCGGCGGCCAGCAGCTCTCTCGAGCCCCGCATCCGCTCCAGGGTCTCGATCCGGTCCAGCGCGGCGGGGAGGCGGTCCCAGCCGGAAGCGAATACCGCCCGGACGGTATCGACCGGGAACCCCCGCCCCTCCAGGTAGGCCTCGAGGCGGGTCCGGATAAAATCGAGGATCTCTCCTCCCCCCTCCCCGCTTTCTCCGGAGGAGAGGTTCAGCCCGGAGACCGCCTCCCCGACCAGTTCCGGAAGGGAGAGGTTCAGTCCCCGCTCGATTATAATCCGGACCACCCCGCCCGCCTGCCGCCGCAGTCCGTAGGGGTCCTGCGACCCGGAGGGGGAGAAACCGGCGCGGAAGAAGGCGGCCAGGGTGTCGAGGCGGTCGGCCAGGGCCAGCGCGACCCCGGGGAGCGACTCCGGGGGGCCGTCCCCGGACCGGCGGGGCAGGTACTGCTCCCGGAGGGCGAGGGCGACCCCCTCCCCTTCTCCCTGGAGCCGGGCGTACTCCCGCCCCACCACCCCCTGGAGGTCGGTGAACTCCCGGACCATCGCGGTGGTCAGGTCGGCCCGGGAGAGCCGGGCGGCCCGTTCGGCGGTCTTCACCCCGCCGGCGGAAGCCCCCAGCAGCCGGGCGATCCGGCCGGCCAGCGGGACCAGCCGGCGGGTCTTGGCCAGGTAGGTCCCCAACCCCCGGTGAAAGACCATCCCCTCCAGATCCTCCACCCGGTCGGCCAGCGGCCGGGACTGGTCCTCCCGCCAGAAGAACCCGGCGTCGGCCAGGCGGGCCCTCAGGACCCTCTCGTTGTTCTTCCGGATCGCCGCCGTCTTCCGGAACGGCCCGTTGGCGACCAGGAGAAATTCCGGCGCCAGGCCCCCGTCCTCCCGGAAGACCGGGAAGTAGCGCTGGTAGACCTTCATCACCGTGACCGGGATCTCGGCCGGGAGGGAGAGAAATTCAGGGTCGAACCCGCCCCGGATCACCCGGGGATATTCCACCAGGCCGGTCACCTCGTCCAGGAGTTCGGGGTCGATCTCCTCCGGCCGGGCCCCGGGCCGGCGGCGGCGGAGCTGCCGGAGAATTCCCCCCTCGATCTTCTTCCTCCGGGCGGCGGGATCGGCGATGACGAAGTTCTCCCGGAGCAGTCTTTTGAACTCCCCGAGGTCGGCCCGGCGGACTTGCCGGCTCCCGGGGGCGAAGAACCTCAAACCCCGGGTCTCCCGCCCCGCCCGGAGCCCGGCCGCCTCCACCGGGATGACTTCCGACCCGAAGAGACAGAGCAGCCAGCGGATTGGGCGGCCGAAGCGGAAGGGATCGCCGGACAGCCAGCGCATCGACTTGGGGAATGAGATCCGGCCGAGCAGCGCGGAGACCTCCCCCGGCAGCTCCTCGGCGGTCTCCCGCCGGATGGTCAGGGCGCAGTATTCCCTACCCTTTTTCCGGGCGACCTCCAGGTCGGCGGCTCGCTTCCCCCGGCTCCGGGCGAAGCCGATCGCCTGCCGGTTCCAGCCGCCGTCTTTATCCCGGGCCCGGTCGAGGGGCGGGCCGAAAACCGTCTCCTCCCGGCGGACCGGCAGGCCTTCCAGGAAGAGGACCAGCCGGCGGGGGGTGGAGAGGGTCCGGCACCCGGCCCCGGGGTAAGTCTCCTCCGCCCAGCCCCGGAGTTGTTCGAGGGCCGGCCGGATAAAAGCCGGGGGGAGTTCCTCGGTCCCGATCTCCAGAAGGAAGTTCTTCTTCTCAGCCATCGGGCTTCCCCCGCTCTTCCTTCTCCCCGAGATAGATCCGGGCGCAGCCCCGGGCCAGCTTCCGGACCCGGGCGATGTAATGGGCCCGCTCGCTGACGCTGACCGCCCCCCGGGCGTCGAGGAGGTTGAATATGTGGGAGCACTTGAGAACGAAGTCGTAAGCCGGATAGACCAGGCCCTGTTTCTGGAGAGAGAGGCACTCTTGCTCGAAACGCCGGAAGAGCCCGGGGTATTCCCCGGCCGGGACCTCCTCGAAACTGTAACGGGAAAACTCGTACTCCGGCCGCTTCCGCAGCGCTCCGTAGCTGACCCCGGGGGCCCATTCCAGGTCGAAGACGTTCTCCACCCCCTGGAGGAACATCGCGATCCGCTCCAGTCCGTAGGTCAGCTCGACCGGGACCGGGTCGAGCTCGAAACCGCCCATCTGCTGGAAGTAGGTGTACTGGGTGATCTCGAGCCCGTCGCACCAGACTTCCCAGCCCAGCCCGGAGGCGCCCAGGGTCGGCGACTCCCAGTCGTCCTCGACGAACCTCAGGTCGTGGAGTTCCGGGTCGATCCCCAGCGCGCCCAGGCTCTCCAGATAGACGTCCTGGACGTCGGCCGGACCGGGCTTGAGGATCACCTGGTACTGGTGGTGCTGGTGGAGCCGGTTGGGGTTCTCCCCGTAGCGGCCGTCGGCCGGGCGCCGGGCCGGCTGGACGTAGGCCGTCCGGACGGGTCCGGGCCCGAGCACGGAGAAGAAGGTGGCCGGGGCGAAAGTCCCGGCCCCGACCTCGAGGTCATAAGGCTGGACCAGGAGGCAGCCCCGCCCCCGCCAGTAGTCCTCCAGGGTGATTATCAGGGTTTGAAAATCCATCATCGAGACCGTGGTTGATCCGGGCGACGCCCGCCGGGAAACTCAGGGACGGACGACCTGGTCCAGGAAACGCCGGGACTTTAACTTCTTCCCCACCGTGCTGTCAACGAGATATCGCAGCAGGCCCCGGATCACCCTGAACTGGCGGGGTGAAAGCTTCAGGTTCATCACCTGGTCCAGGCGGTTGTCCTGGATGTAGCGGACGGCGGCGATCACCCCGGGCTCGACCGCGACCGAATCCCCGCCGGCGGGGCATTTCCGGCAGAGCCAGCGCGACTCCGCCGGGGAGAAGCGGACGGCGCCCTCCATCGGGCCGGAACAGCGGGCGCAGGCCGCCAGGGGAGGAAGGACCCCGAGCAGGTAGAGGTAGCGGATCTCGAACCAGATCCGGGCCTGGGGCAGGGCGCGGAGCCGCTCTCCCCGGCGCAGCGTATGGAGCAGGAGCTGGAAGAGGCCCCCGGAGAGTTCCGGCCCGAAGGCGGCCGCGGAGACCAGCTCCGCCAGGTAGTGGAAGAGGGCCGACCGTTCCAGGGTTTCGACCGCCCGGGGGTAATGTTCGATCAGGTCGAACTGGGCCAGGACGTGGAGATCGCTGGAACGGCTGGGGTAATAGACCAGGTGGCCGTAATTCCACGGCTCCAGTTTCCCCCGGAGCGGGCTGGCCGGGCGGAGCGCCCCCTTGGCCAGGGTCTTGACCAGGCCGCCGTCCGGAGTGAGGAAATTCACCAGCCGGCTGGTCTCGGTGAAGTCCCGGCTCCGGACCACGATTCCCCTGGTCTTGTAAGGCGGCATATCTCTTGGCGGCCGGGGGGGCGGCTCAGAAGGACGGCCCGACGATCAGCTTGTAGAGGAGGAAGGTCAGGGCGGCGCCCCAGGCGGCCCCGGAGGCGACCTCGGGGAGGGTATGGATCCGGCTGGCGATCCGGGACTGGACGACCAGGAAGGCCAGGGCGAAGACCAGGACCACCACCACCGCCGGCGTTCCGGGGATCAGGGCGGCCAGGGTGAAGATCGCGGCGGCCAGGGCGGCGTGGAGGCTGGGGAGCCCGCCCCGGAAGGGGGTCCCCCGGTGAAAGGCGACCTTGGCGATCAGGGTTAAGATCGAGACCACGGCCAGGGTGACGAAGGCGACGTCCCACTCCGAACCCCGGAGCGCCCCCAGCGAGACTTCCAGGGGGCGGGAGAGGTAACCCCGGGTGAAGAAGACCAGGTAGCCGACGGCGACCGCGTAGAGGGAGGCGAGGAAGACCGCCCCGGCGCTGACGTCCTTGGCGATCCGGGCCAGGGGGTGATAACTCTCCTGGGCCAGGTCGACCGTCATCTCGACCGCGGTGTTGAACATCTCCGCCAGGAGGACCAGGACGATGGCCGAGACCAGAAAGAGCAGGTCCTCGAATGCCATCCCCAGGACAACGCTGGCGATCAGCACCAGGGCGGCGGCCAGGAAATGGACCCGCATATTCCGCTGGGTCTTCAGCACGTAAACGATCCCGGCCACCGCGGCGTTGAAGCTGTCGATTACTTTATGAGGGACCATCGTTTCTTCCTTTGCCATTCCCCGAACAGGGACTGCTCCCGGCGGCGCATCTTCTCCCGTTCGGCCCGGGGGTGATCGGCCCAGCCGGTGAGGTGGAGGATCCCGTGGATCAGGCAGAGGGCCAGCTCCTCCCCGGCCGATTGCCCGTACTCCGGGGCCTGGGCGATCACCTGCTCGGTGGAGATTACCACGTCGCCCAGCAGCCCCCCGATCCCCTCCTGGGGGAAGGCGAGAACGTCGGTGGGCCGGTCGCGGCCCAGGTAGCGGCGGTTGAGCTCCCGGATCCGGGGGTTGTTGGTGAAGAGCAGGCTCAATTCCCCCTCCCCCCGGCCTTCCCGGTCCAGGACCCACTCCGCCAGGGCCGCCACCCCTTCCCGGTCGAGGGAGAGCCGCCGCTGGCGGTCGGTGATCCGGGTTACCGGGTCCATAACTGAATTACCGTTTCCGGTTGGCCGGGTTTCCCCGGTTGGGCTTCTTCCCGTTACCCTCCGGGTACTTGACCCGGGAATGGTAGCGGGCGGCGAGGATCCGGCTCAGGGTCAGTTCGATCTTCTTCAGGTGGGTCAGGGTGAGGTCGCACTCGTCGAGCTGCCCGTCGGCGAACCTCTCGTGGATGATATCCCGGACCAGGGCCTCGAGGCGGACCGGGGTCGGGCGTTCGAGGGCGACCGAGGCCGCCTCGGCGGCGTCGGCCAGCATCACGATCGCCGCCTCCCGGGATTGGGGCCGGGGTCCGGGGTAGCGGAACTCCTTCTCCAGGAGGTTGAAATTCAGCTGGAGGGACCGCTCGGCCCGGTCGTAAAAATAGGAGATCAGACCGGTCCCGTGGTGCTGCTCGATGATCGCCCGGATCCGCCGGTCGAGCTTGTGCCGGCGGGCCAGGGCGACCCCTTCCTTGACGTGGGCGATCAGGATCAGGCTCGACATACTGGGGATCAGGCGGTCGTGCCGGCTTCCCCCGGGCGGCTCGTTCTCGGCGAAATACTCCGGCTTGACCGTCTTGCCGATGTCGTGAAAGTAGGAACTGACCCGGGCCAGGAGCGGGTTGGCGGAGACGGCCCGGGCCGCGCCCTCGGCCAGGGTGGCCACCATCAGGGAGTGGTGGTAGGTCCCGGGGGCCCGGAACATCAGGGTCTTGAGCAGGGGATGGTTGAGATCGGAGAGTTCGAGCAGGCCGATATTCGAGGAGATCCGGAAGAGCGGCTCGAAGATCCCGAGGGCGACCAGGGCGACCAGGGCGGAGAGGAACCCGGACCCGGCCGCCCCGGCGGCCTGGTTGGCCACCACCGGCGGGGCCGTCCCCTCGGCCAGGCCGAGGGCGGCGATGGCCAGCGCCCCGGAGACGGCCGCCAGACCGCCCGCCCGGAAGAGGTCGCGTCGGCGCCGGGCAAAACTCAGGCCCAGGACCGCCGCCATCCCGCCGATAATGCCCACCAGCAGGTACCCCTCTCCACCCCCCTGGATCAGGGCGGTCTGGAGGGAGAGGATCACGGTGAAGAAAAGCGCCAGCCGGACCCCGACCAGGAGAGCCAGCAGGAGCGCCCCGAAGGCCACCGGGGAGAGGTAGCGGACGCCCTCCATCAGGCCGGGCGGCAGATACCAGGCCACCTGCCGCAGCCCCCGGGAGAAGAGCAGGACCAGCACGATCACGGTCGCGATCAAGAGCAGCCGGGAATTGCTCTCCAGGACCGCCCGGTGATAGCGGTGGAGGAAGAAAACCGTGACCAGGTAAAAGAGCAGGATCAGAAACCCGATCCCCAGGGTGTAATAGATAAAGGAGATCGGCGGCTGGATCCGGTAGAGTTCCTCCTGGTAGGAACGGAGCTTCTGGATATCCCGGGGCCGGACCTCCTCGCCCTGCCGGATGATCTTCTCTCCCCGGGCGACCCCGGTCATTATCGTCGCCACCGAACGCCGGGCCGACTCCCGGAGTTCGGCGCTCCGTTCCGGGTCGAAGACCAGGTTCGGTTCGACCAGGGAAGCCGACAGACCATTGATAACCGGGGCGGCCGCGGGGAGCAGCCGGCGGAGTTCGGCGGCCGCCCGCCGCCGGGCGGTATCCTCCGAGGGATGGCCGGCCAGAGAGACCCGGGCCTCCCCCCTCTCCTCCCGACCGGCCACTACGATCTCCTCCTGGCGGGTGTTGAGCAGGGTCTTCTTGATCTCGGCGGAAAGGATCCCCGGCCGGTAGAGTTCCTCGAGAACGGCCAGGACGCTCTCCCTGAGGGCGGGGGGGAAGAGAGAGTCCGCCAGCCCGGGCAGGGCCCGGCCGGGCGAGGCGAAGACAAACCCGGGAACGGCGGGTCGGGGAGAAGCGCCGGGGGACGGGAGGCGGTCGAAGATATCCTCCACCAACGCGGATTTTTTCTCCAGAACCGAACGGTCGACCCGGTAGGCGAACGGCTGGCGGTTAACCGCCGCCTCCCTCTCCCCCTCGGTCCGGGCCCGGTCGGGGAAAGAAAAGTCGGTGGTGGCGATCACGTCCCGCTCGGAGATCTGGCCGACGCTGGGGATCCGGATCGGCATCCCCCGCCAGGATATGACCGCGACGCTGGCGACAAAGATAAACAACCCGATCAACCATCTTCCGATCAGACCCTCTTCCAGGGCCCGGTTGATCTTCCTCCCGCCGGCGCGCTTCCGCTTTTTCTGCCGGCGCTTCCTGGCGGAAAACAGGTTTTTCCGGAGAATCCCGATCATAACCGGTCCTTTCGCTCCGACCGCTCATAGGCCTGGACGATCTTCCGGACCAGGGGGTGGCGGATCACGTCTTTCCGGGTCAGGTGG
>PWXJ01000269.1 GCA_003561965.1 PVC group bacterium | reverse complement strand
GCCCGGCGGGGCGTTCCCTATATCCTCTCGCCGCGGGGGATGCTGGTCAGGGACCTGGTCCGCCGGAGGAGCCGGCTGGTCAAGTCGGCCTGGATTCATCTTTTCGGCCGCCGGGTGGCGGAAGGGGCGGCCCGGATCCACGTTACCACCGATATCGAAGGGGAGGAGCTCCGGCGTTTCCGTTTCCGGCTGCCCGAAGTCTTCGTCCTCCCGGTCGGGGTGGATCCGGTGGACACGGCTCCCGGTCCCGGAGGTCCGGTCTCGCCGGAGATCGAGGCCCTGGCCCGGAAGAAGCCCCTGCTGCTCTTTCTCGGACGGGTCAACTGGAAGAAGGGCCTGGACCGCCTGATCCCGGCCCTCCGGCACCTGGAGGGCGCGCACCTGGCGGTGGCCGGAAACGACGACGGCAACTGTCGAATTAAACTTGACAGACTGGCCTCCCGGAACGGAGTATCTCAGCGGTTGACTTTCACCGGGCCGGTTTACGGAGAGGAGAAGAGACTGCTCTTTGGCGCGGCCGACGTTTTTGTGTTACCTTCTTATTCGGAGAATTTCGGGATCGCCGTCCTCGAGGCGATGGCGGCCGGGTTGCCGGTGGTCGTCACCCCGGAGGTGGGCCTCTCCCGGGAGGTGGAAGAGGCCGGGGCCGGGTTGGTTCTGACCGGTGACCCCGGGGTGCTCGGTCCGGGGATCAAGTCCCTGCTGGCCGATCCCGGCCGGCTTAAGGAGATGGGGGAGCGGGGGAGGGAACTGGCGGCCCGGCGCTTCGCCTGGAGCGGGATCGCCCGCTCGATGGAAAGTGTCTATAAACAGGTAATCGGTTGAGACGATGAATATACTGGGCATCAACGCTTATCACCCCGACGCCTCCGTCGCCCTGCTCCGGGACGGGATCCCGGTCTGGGCGGCCGAAGAGGAGAGGTTCAACCGAATCAAGCACATCTCCGGCTTCCCGGAAGGGGCCCTCCGCCGCTGCCTGGAAGACCTCGGGATCGGCCCCGGGGAGATCGACGTGGTCGCGGTCTCGAAAAACCCCCGGGCCCACCTGTGGCGGAAAGTACTCTTCGTCCTCCGGCACCGGCCGGACCGGTCCCTGGTCCGCGACCGCCTGGGGGCCTTCCGCCGGTCCTCGTCGTTCTCCCGGGATTTTACCGCGGCCCTCGGCGTCTCCCCGGATTCCCTGCGGGCCCGGTTCGTCAACGTCGAGCATCACCGGGCCCATATCGCCAGCAGCTTTTTCCTCTCCGGGTTCGAACGGGCCGCCTTTCTCTCGATCGACGGGATGGGGGATTTCTCTTCGGCGGTCTGGGGGCGGGGGGAAGGCAACCGACTGGATATCGCCGGCCGGGTCTACTTTCCCCACTCCGCCGGTTTCCTCTACACGGCGGGCACCCAGTTTATCGGCTTTATGCGTTTCGGGGACGAATACAAGGTGATGGGTCTGGCCGCCTACGGGGAGCCGGTATTTCTCGAGGAGTTCCGGAAAATGTTCATCCTGCTGCCGGGAGGCGGCTTCCGGCTCAACCTTGACTACTTCACCCATCACAAGGGACAGGCCAAGGTCCACTGGCAGGGGGGAGCCCCGGAGCAGGATATCCTCTTCTCCGAACTCTGGTCCCGGGTCTTCGGTCCGCCGCGGAAACCGGGCGATGAACTGAGCGACCGCGACCGGAACCTGGCGGCTTCCCTCCAGGCGGCTCTGGAGGAGATCCTCTTCCATAACCTCAACTGTCTCCACCGGGCCACCGGGGAGGAGAACCTCGCCCTGGCCGGCGGGGTGGCCTTCAACAGCCTGGCCAACGGGAAGATCACCGCCCGGACCCCGTTTAAGAACGTCTATATCCAGCCGGCGGCCGGGGATTCCGGGACGGCGCTGGGGGCGGCCGCCTATGTTCACCACTGCCTGGAGGGAAAGCCCCGGACCTTCACGATGGATCACGCCTGCCTCGGCCCCGGGTTTTCCGAAGAACGGATCGAGGAGGCGCTGAGGGCCGCCGGGCTGCCTTTCCGGAAGCTGGAAGAGGAGGAATTATTCCGCCGGACCGCCGAAGCGGTCTCCCGGGGCCTGGTGGTCGGCTGGTTCCAGGGCCGGATGGAGTACGGTCCCCGGGCGCTGGGAAACCGGAGTATCCTGGCCGATCCCCGGCGGAAGGATATGAAGGATATCCTCAACCACCGGGTGAAGAGCCGGGAGCACTTCCGTCCCTTCGCGCCGGCGGTGCTGGAGGAGAAGGCGGGGGAATATTTCGAGATGGACTGCCCGTCCTCTGCTTTTATGCTCAAGGTCTTCCCGGTCCGGGAGGAAAAGCGGGACCTGATCCCGGCGATCACCCACCGGGACGGCACCGCCCGGGTCCAGACGGTGTCGAAGCAGAGCAACCCGCGTTACTGGTCGGTGATCAACGAGTTCGGGAGACAGACCGGGGTTCCGGTGGTCCTGAATACGTCGTTCAACGAGAACGAGCCGATAGTCTGCACCCCGGAAGAGGCCGTCAACTGTTACCTGAAGACCAGGATCGACGTCCTGGCCCTCGGCCGGTGCCTGGTAAGCAAGGAACCGGAGTCAAGCTGATGAGCCGGGAGCGGAAAAAGGCTCCCCGGGTTCTGCTGGTCAACCAGGCCTTCCACCCGGACGTGGTCTCCACCGCCCAGTACCTGACCGACCTGGCGGAAGACCTGGCCGGCCGGGGGTGCCGGGTGACCGTCCTGGCCGGCCGCCGGGGATACGCGGCCCCGCATCCCGTCTATCCCCGGCGGGAGGTTTACCGGGGTATCCGGGTGATCCGGGTCTGCCGGTTGCAACTTGGCCGGAGAAACCGGATTACCAGGTTTCTCGACGCCCTCCTCCATAACCTGGTCTTCACGGTCCGGATGGCGTTCCTCCCCCGGTTCGACCGGGTGGTGGCCCTGACCACCCCGCCGATGGTGGCCTTTTCCGCGCTGCTTTTTACCCGCCTGCGCGGCGGGCGGCTGATATACTGGATGATGGATTTGAACCCCGACCAGGCGATCGAGGCCGGCTGGATCCGGAGGGACGGCCGGCGGGCGAAATTTCTGGAGTGGGTCCTGCGGCTGGTTTTGAAGAACAGCGAGGGTATAGTCGCCCTGGACCGGTTTATGAAGGACCGGGTCCTCGCCAGGGGGGCTCCGGAAGAGAGAATTAAGGTGCTCCCGCTCTGGGCTCATAACGGCGACCTGGAGTCCGTTCCCCACGACCAAAATCCTTTTCGGGCCGAGCATCGACTCCGGGATAAGTTCGTCGTGATGTACTCGGGGAACCTCAGCGTCTGTCATCCTCTCGATACCTTGCTCGAGGCCGCCCGCCTCCTGAGAGACGATCCCGAAGTGGTTTTTCTTTTTATCGGCGGGGGAGAGAGGGTCGGAGATGTCCTCCGCTATCGGGATCGGGAAAAGCTGCCCAACGTGATCTATCTCGACTACCTCCCCCGTTCGGAGATCAAGTACAGTCTCTCCGCCGCCGACGCCCACGCGGTGGTGATGGGGGAGAATTACCCCGGGGTGGTCCATACCTGCAAGATATACGGAATCCTCAAGATCGGCCGGCCCTTTATTTATATCGGGCCGGAGAGAAGCCATATCGGGGAGATTATGGCCGGGGCGGGGCTTGGATATCGCGTCGAGAACGGAAACCCGTCGGGGGTGGTCGAAACGCTGTCGGAGATCCGGGGATTGGATGATAATCAGCTGGAGAAGGTCTATAACCGGTCCCGGGATCTCGTCCGCGACCGGTTTTCCCGGACCGTCCTGGCCAAGCGACTGGTTGATTTTATCCTCGGGGATGATAATATTTAGGGAGGAGAGAGAAAAAAGGCTCAATCCGGATTTCCCAATAAGATCATAAATTATCGATAAACAGTGGGTGGATGATGTGCCGCCCCCTGCGGGGGCTCTCTAAGGTTTTTCGTATCTCTATACCACGGGCTGTCGCCCGTGGCTAAGAATGTATCGCCCGCTGCGCGGGCTTCTATTAGTAATACCTACGTAGAATCAGGTTAAGTAGCCCCCGCAGGGGGCGTTACTTCTATTAGCCACGGGCGTTAGCCCGTGGGACTGAATCAGCAAAAATGA
Organism: PVC group bacterium; assembly: GCA_003561965.1. GTDB lineage: Bacteria > Auribacterota > Erginobacteria > Erginobacterales > Erginobacteraceae > Erginobacter. The sequence goes on along the minus strand of PWXJ01000269.1, from coordinate 1,388 downwards.
CTTAGAGCCCCTGCAGGGGGCGACACAATCGGCCTGGGAAAATCCGGATATAGCCGAAAAAACAGTCTGGATGAGTTATCTCAAAAACAAAACGGTGGCCGTTACCGGCGGGGCCGGATTTCTCGGAAGACAGCTCTGCCCCAAACTGGAAGAAAGGGGAGCCGCGGTCTTTATCCCCCGGAGCCGGGACTACGATCTCCGGGAAAAGTCCGGTATCCTCCGGATGCTGGAAGATTCCCGTCCGGAGGTCGTCATCCACCTGGCGGCGGTGGTGGGCGGTATCGAGGCCAACCGTCGCCATCCCGGCCGGTTTTTTTACGACAACGCGATAATGGGGATCCAGCTCCTGGAAGCGTCCCGAAAATTCGGGGTGGCGAAGGCGGTGATTATCGGGACCGTCTGCGCCTACCCGAAGTTCGCCCCCACCCCCTTCAAGGAAGAAGAGATCTGGAAAGGTTACCCGGAAGAGACCAACGCCCCCTACGGACTGGCCAAGAAAATCCTCCTGGTCCAGTCCCAGGCCTACCGCCGGGAGTACGGTTTCAACTCCGTCTATCTCCTCCCGACCAATCTCTATGGCCCGGGGGACAATTTCGACCCGGAGTCTTCCCACGTCATCCCCGCCCTGATCAGGAAGTTCATCGAGGCCGGGGAAGGGGGGGAGCGGGAGGTCGTGGTCTGGGGGACGGGAAAGGCCTGCCGGGAGTTCCTTTACGTGAAGGACGCCGCCGAAGGGATCGTTCTGGCCGCGGAAAGCTACAACAAGCCGGAGCCGGTCAACCTGGGCAGCGGCGTCGAGATCTCGATCCGGGACCTGGCCGAGCGGATAAAACTCCTGACCGGTTTCCCGGGCCGGATCGTCTGGGACGAGGACAAACCGGAAGGCCAGCCCCGCCGCTGCCTGGACACCTCGAGAGCCCAGGCCGAGTTCGGCTTCCGGGCCTTGACCGACCTTGACGCCGGCCTGAAAGCGACCATCGAATGGTATCAAAGCCGGCGGAAGGGCTGACCCGGCTCAGGCGTAGTAGGACTGGTAGTAGTAGTTCTCGCCCCGGTGGATGTCGGCGCAGTTGAGGATCATCCCGATGAACCTGGCGTTGACGTGGTCCAGTTTCTCCCGGCAGTAAGCGGCGACCTTGCCCCGGGTGGAGCCGGCCTTCACGACCATAACCACCCCGTCGACCATCCGGCCCATAATCACCGCGTCGGTGACCGAGAGCAGGGGAGGGGAGTCGAGGATGATCCGGTCCCACTTCATCCGCGCTTCCTCCAGCAACTCCCCGAACCGCCGGGAGTTGATCAATTCGGCGGGGTTGGGGGGGATTATCCCCCCGGGGATGTACTCGATGCCGGGAAAATCGGTCGGCCGGACGGTCTCCGCCAGGCCG
>PWXJ01000305.1 GCA_003561965.1 PVC group bacterium | reverse complement strand
TCGAGGGCGAGCGCGTTCCGGAAGAAGGGCAGGGCCGCCTCCCTGTCGCCGGAATAGTAGTGGAACCGGCCCAGGCCGAGATGGCCGGGAGCGAACTCCGGATGGTTCCTGACCAGGTCGGTCAGAACCCCGGCCGCCTCTTCCCGCCGGCCCAATGCTTCCAGGGCCAACCCCCGGTTGAGGGCGGCTTCCGGGAATGACGGCACCCGGTCCAGGGCCCGGCGGAAATAGTCCTCGGCCTCCTCGTAGTCGCCCCGGTCAAAGCCGATCACCCCCATCCCGTAGAGGGCCATCGCTCCCTCCGGCTCGATCCGGTAGGCCTCCCGGAAGTGCGGCTCCGCCCCGGCCATATCCCCTTCCTGGAGCCGGATCCGGCCGAGCAGGGTGAGGGCCCGGTAATTGTTCCCATCCGCCTCCAGGGCAAGCCGGGCCGCCTCCCCGGCCGCCGCCTCATCGCCCCGGCGGAGGTAGATCTCGCCCAGGACCGCCCGGGCCTCGGCCTGGCCTAGTTGGAGGCTGACCACGATATCCAGTTCCCGCTCGGCCTCCCGGTCCCGGTTGAGCCGGACGGCGAGGAGCAGGCCCCGGGCGAGGCGGACCCTCCAATCATCCGGCTCCCCCTCCAGGTAAGTCCGGTAGTGCTCGACCGCCGCCGGGTAGTCGCGGCGCCGCTCGGCGACCAGGGCCATAATCAGGCTGGCCCGGGGGGACTCCGGCGAAAGCTCCAGGGCCTGTTCCGCCCAGCGCTCGGCTTCCTCCAACCTCCCCCGGCGGATGTTGAGTTCGGCCAGGCCGAGGTGGACGGAGGGGGAGTCGGGGACCATCCGGAGCGCCCGCCGGTAATGGAGGTAAGAGTCGAAATACTGCCCGGTGTTCAGGTAGGCCAACCCCAGCATCTCCTCGGCCGCCGGGAGCATCCCTTCCTCGGGCTCGAGGTTGTAAAGGCGGGGCCGGGCCTGCCGGAGGTAACGGATGGCTTTTTCCCAATCCTCGCGGAGGGCGTAATGCCGTCCCAGGTAGAAGAAGGCGTACCCGTCGGTGAACCCCAGTTCGACCGCCTCTTCCCATTTCCGGATCGCCCCCTCCATATCGCCCTCCTCGAAGAGCCGGTTTCCGGACTCGGCGGACTCCAGCCAGGGCATCCGTTCGTGGAGCAGGGGATCGAAAAAAATCGAGAGGGTTCCGTCTTCGGCCGACAGACGGGGAGCAAACAGCAGGGCGAGCCAGCAGAGGATCGGGATCAGTCTGTCAACCTTCAACGGCATCGGCCGCGAGAAAAATGAGGAGGGCCGGAATGGTATAAGGCCTCTCCGGTAAAGGCCGGGAGGCTCATCCCCGCCCGTGGTGTTTTCTCAGTTCTTCCAGCCGTTCGACGATCCGTTCCAGCTGGTCTTCCAGGTCCTTGATCTCGTCCTGTTCGGCGACCTGGTACACGTAGTCCGGGGAGATCAGGGCCCGGCGGTGTTCCGCCTCCTCCCCCTTGCGGCGGCGGGAGTCACGGACAAACATCACGATGGCCGCGGTATTGAGGATCACCGCCAGGACGATCACCGGGACCGCCGTGTCGGACTGGACCACCCGGGAGGGGTAGTCGTAGAACGGGATCTGGTCCTGGATGTAGAGGTTGTAGATATAGACCCAGAGCAGAACCAGCAGGGTGATATTCATTATGATGATCAGCCAGTAAAATATCCTCATAGCGTTCCCTGCCGGTGGTTGTTTATCTCCGCACTGGATCGGGATGGGCCCGGTAGGACTCGAACCTACGACCATCGGATTATGAGTCCGGTGCTCTGACCAGCTGAGCTACGGGCCCTGATTCTATTTTGCCTTGATATCAGGCGACTTGCGACTTAGTCGAGAGCCCAGAAAGTCCGCGATGACCGTCCGCAAGCGATACGCTCGTGATTACTATACGGATTTCTACCTCTTCGGCAAGGGAATTGTGCGGGAGAACTCCCGGCGGATAAGGGGGTCCGGCGATCTTCCGCTGCCGGGAAAGCAAACCCGGGAAGGTATGGTGCCGGGAGGGGCGGGGCGGGGACGGGGTTATAAGTCCCAGATGGTTTCGGTCCGGCCGTCGTCCTCGGCCAGGTCAAGAAAACCCTTCAGCTTCCTCGACCGGGTCGGGTGGCGCATCTTCCGCAGGGCCTTGGCCTCGATCTGGCGGACCCGCTCCCGGGTGACGTCGAAGATCTTGCCCACCTCCTCCAGGGTCCGGGGCGAGCCGTCGGTGATCCCGAACCGGAGGTTAAGGACCTTGGCCTCCCGCTTGGTCAGGGTGTGGAGAACCGATTTCATCTGTTCCCGGAGCAGCGAGTAACTGGTGGCGGTGGCCGGAGACTCGGCCGCCCGGTCCTCGATGAAATCGCCGAACTGGCTTTCATCCTTGTCCCCGATCGGGGCCTGGAGGGAGATCGGGTGCTGGGCGATCTTGATGATATCCCGGATCTTGTCGATCGGGATATCCATCTCTTCCGAGAGTTCCTCGGCCGAAGGCTCCTTGCCCCGCTCCTGGAGGAGTTTCTTGGTCACCCGCATCAGCTTGTTGATGGTCTCGATCATATGGACCGGGATCCGGATCGTCCGGGCCTGGTCGGCGATCGCCCGGGTGATCGCCTGGCGGATCCACCAGGTGGCGTAGGTGGAGAACTTGAAACCCCGGCGGTACTCGAACTTGTCCACCGCCTTCATCAACCCCATATTCCCTTCCTGGATCAGGTCGAGGAAAGAGAGGCCGCGGTTGGTGTATTTCTTGGCGATGCTGATCACCAGCCTCAGGTTGGCCTCCACCATCTCGCTCTTGGCCCGGCGGACCTCGGACAGGGCCTCGGTCAGCTCCCGGTAGATTTCCTGGAATTCCTCGATCCCCATCTCCAGGTTGACCTGGAGCCGCCGCAGCTTCCGCCGCTCGTTCTTGATCCGTCTGCGGACCTGCTGGGACTTCCGGGGGCGGGCGACCAGGGGTTCGAGAACTTCCTGGATCTCGACCACCCGGCTGTTGAGCCGGGAGAGGATCGGATAGAAGTCCTCGACCACCGGCTGCTTGAGACGAAACTTCTTCAACTGGGTCCCCATCTCCCGTTTCAGTTCCGCCAGCCGTTTTTCGTGCTTGAGCCGCTCTTCCTCCCGGTACCGGCAGGACCGGATCGCCTTCACTTCCTGCTTGATTCCGGCGTCGATCGACTCGACCTTCTCGATCAGACCCGGTAGATCGGCCAGGTAACGCTCCCGGCGGCGGCCCTTTCTCTCCACCACCACCCGGTCAAACCTTTCCTTGCCGGCCAGAAGCCTCCGGCTGAGCTGGCAGATCTCCCGGGGGATCACCCCGAACCGGAGAGTGAGGGAGTAAACCCGGTTCTCCGCCTTCTCGATCCGCTTGGAGATCGCCACCTCCTCCTCCCGGGTCAGGAGGGGCACCTGTCCCATCTGCCTCAAGTACATCCGGACCGGATCGTCAAGGATTTCGTAGGCCCGCGACGGTTCGGCTTTCGGTTTCTCCTCCCGGTCGGAAGCTTTCGAGGTTTCACCCTCGGGGAGTTCGAGGATCTCCACCCCCAGGCCCTGGATCAGGATCTTGATCGACTCGTACTCCTCCGGGTTGATCAGCTCCCGGGGCAGGTGCTGGGAGAGATCGGTCGGGGTAAGAAACCCCTTCTGGGAGCCGAGGGCGATCAGCTTCTTGATTCTCTTGTCTTTATCCGATGTCTTCATAAACCGGCTTTCTCCCGGATCCGGGAGGGTAACAGCTGTAATTCCCTGGCCAGGGCGATGCACCGACGCTGGATCTCGGCCTCCTCCTCCGCCCCCTGCCGGGCGCCCAACTCCCGCCGGAGCCGGCGTTGCTCGGCCTTGATCCGCTTCTTTTCCAGGTAAATCAGGCAGTCCACCGCCTCGTCCTTCCTCGGTCCGGACCCCGGCGTCTCCAGCAGCCACCCCGACACCAGCTCCCGGGCCCGGCCGTCCCGGAGGGAAGAGACCAGGGTCCGGGAGAGGGGAACCCGGCCTTCCCGGAAGAGTTCCAGGATCAGGGAGACCACCGGTTGCAGCGTCGGGGAGAAAGCGGCCGGGTGCAGCTCGTCTTCGATCCGCCCGAGAAACCTATCATCTTCGACCAGGTATTTCAAGAGCCGGACCTGATATTTATCGATTTTCTCCGCCGGCTTTTCTCCGGCCGGACGGACGGGGGCGGCCGGGGGCCGGCGCTTGGAGAACTCTTCCCAGACCGCCTCGGGAGAGACCCCGAGCCTGTCGGCCAGCTTCCGGGCGTAGGTCTCCCGGAGCACCGCGTTCTCAATTCGGGAGATGCTGGAGAGCATCTCCCGGGAGACCTCGAGCCGGCCCCGGTCGGTGGAGATATCATAGTTCCGGCAGAGCCAGTCGAGCTTGAAATCGAGCAGCGGCGGCCCGGCGGCGACCAGTTTCCGGAAAGCCGCGGCCGAGTGCCGGCGGATGAAACTGTCCGGATCCTCCCCGGGGGGGAGGAGGGCGATCCGGACCTCGAAGTTCTTCTCGAGAAAGACCGCCAGGCCCTTCAGCGCCGCCGCCGTCCCGGCCTGGTCGGAGTCGAAGGCGACCACCACCCGGTCGGTGTAACGCTTGAGGACCTGGGCCTGGACCTCGGTGAAGGCGGTTCCCTGAGAACAGACCATATTCTCCACCCCTTCCTGGTGGGCCCGGATGACATCGAAGTAACCCTCGCCGATAATCGCCTCCCCGGCCTCCCCGATCGGGGCCCGGGCCCGGTCGAGTCCGAAGAGGACCGATCCCTTGTGGAAGAGCGGGGTCTGGGGAGAGTTGATGTACTTGGGGAGGGAGTCGTCGAGCACCCGGCCCCCGAAGGCGATCGGCCGGCCCCGGACATCCCGGACCGGGACGATCAGCCGGTCCCGGAAACGGTCGTAACAGCCGCCTCCCTTCTCCCTCCGGATCACCAGCCCGGCCTCGGCCAGCAGTTCCTCGGGATAGCCCTTCTTCCGGGCCCGGTTGAGAAAACTCTCCCAGCCCGGCTGGGCGTAGCCGAGCCCGAAGGCCGCGGTCGTCTCCGGGGAGAATTCCCGGCGGCGGAGATATTCCCGGGCCCGCTCCCCGGCCCGGGAGGTGGTCAGCCCCCAGTGATAGAACTCGGCGGCCATCCGGTGGAGTTCGTAGAGCTTCTCCCGCCGGGAGGCGGCCCGGGGGTCGGCCTCGGGCAGCCGAACGTTGGCCCGCCGGGCCAGGTGACGGACCGCTTCCGGGAAGGTCATATTCTCCTTGCGCATCAGGAAGGAGAAGACATCGCCGCCGGCCCCGCAGCCGAAACAGTGAAAGATCTGCTTCTCCGGGCTGACGGTGAAGGAGGGGGTCTTCTCGTTGTGAAACGGACAGAGGGACTTGAAGTTCCGGCCGGACCGTTTCAGGGGCAGGTACTGGGAGACGACCTCGACGATATCGTTGGAGGTATTGACGAGATCGAGCTGGTCCTGGGAGTAGAGTGGAGACATATCTTTCAAT
>PWXJ01000218.1 GCA_003561965.1 PVC group bacterium | reverse complement strand
TACGCCGATCTCTATCCCGGCGGGGGCTGCGAGGTCGGACCCCGGGTCTCCCCCCGTCGTTATCCCCAGCCCTTTCCCGGTCTGATGCTCATCGACTGGTTGCGCTACTGGCGAGACGGGTTCTATGCCTTCACCCTCGACCGGGTTCAGCTCCGGGCGGCGGCCGAACTCTTCCTCCGCTCCCGACGGACCGGCCCGGTCTTTCTCTTCTGGAACCTGATGAACGTCCACGACCGTTACCACCCCTGGGGGGACTGGCGCTACAACCAGCTGGTGGAGGAATACGACTTCGCCGAAGAGTACGACCTGGGTATGCTCTATACCGACCGGAGGTTTGAGGACCTCTATCTTCTGGCGGAGTATTTCGGGCAGCTGGAGCGGACGCTCTTCATTGTCACCTCCGACCACGGCGAGTTCCTCGGGGAGTTCAATCTGGTCGGTCATCACAAGGGGCTCTTCGAGCCGGTCCTCCGGGTGCCCCTGCTCCTGATCCACCCCGATCTGGATTATCGCCGGATATCTGAACCGGTCTCGCTCGACCGTTTCTCTCAGCTGGTGGAAACGGTGGCCGCCGGGGAGGGAGGGCTGACCCCGGAAGTCGCCGAGGCGGTTTTTCTCACCGGCGAGCCGGTGATCGCCGAGCACGGGTTCCTGGAAGACCGCCGGAGCGAGGAGTTCTCCTGGTCCTACACGGTGATCGAACCGGAATGGCAGATGGTCTATGATCCCGAACTCCGCCGGCACGGCAGTTCCTGGCCCGCGGAGCAGGAGATCTTCCTCTTCGATCTCCTTTCTGACCCGGGGCGGGAACGGGATGTCTCAGCGCAATATCCCGAAGAGGTCGAGAGGCTGCAGGGGGAGTACCGGGAATACGTGGACCGGATCCCGGAATTCCGAGAGATCCGGCGGCAGCCGGGATTACGGGAAGACTTGGAAAGGCAGCTCCGCGCGGTTGGATACCTGCAGTAGGATTGTCGCGTTTTCGGGCCAGGCCGAACATATGAATTCGGAACTTGATATGAAAACTAATCTGAAAAATATCTTCGCCCTGGCCCTGGTAGTCTCCGGCCTGGAAGTTCTCTGGAATCTGCTCTACGGCCGTCTTCCTATCTATCTCTCCTCGCCCGCGTCCCCCTTCCCGACCATTCCGCTCAACGCCCTTGTCCACATCGGTTTCACCGCCGGGGTTTTCCTCGTACCCGGGTTCCTTCTCTCCCTGATTCCGCTGAAACTGACGCGGGGGCGCGGCGCACGGTTCGTCGCCGCGGCATATGTCGGTTATATGACGGTAATCGTTGTATCTCGGTATCTATTTCTTAATGAAGCCATTTCTCCTGCTGGGTATCGAGCTATCCTTGTTATTGCCTTACTGGTTTCCGTTGGGGCGACATTGGCGATCGCCGGGGTAGCGGGAAAGACCCGGCCTCCCGAATCGGGTTTGTACGGTTCAATGCTGGTCCTGAGCTGGTTTATCGCCTCCTCGGGGTTGTACCTGAAGTATTCGCTCCATCCCCTGGGCTTCATCGCCCTCCTGGCGTTGCTGCTGGCCGCCTGTCACCTGGCGGCCTGGCTTATTATCCGCAAGTTCGGCCCGGCTCCTTCCCGTCTCTTCAGCCGGTTCTTGCTGGCTGTCATCCTGATAGTTTTCGCCCGGGGATTATGGTCGGGGATCGGCCGGGTAACGAAAGGACCCCACCTGGTATTCCTCGTGCTCGACGCGGCCCGGGCGGACCGGATGTCCCTTCACGGTTATCCGGTCCCCACCACCCCTTTCATAGATTCCCTGGCCGATTCCGGTTCACTGGTCTTCGAACAGGCTTATTCCGTCTCCAACTATACTTTTCCCAGTCACATCTCGATGTTCACGGGACTTTATATCCGCTCTCACGATATTTGGCACGGGACCGACTCCGAGATGGCGCGATACCGGCAACTGGACAATCTCGCCGCCGGTCTCTCCGGACGGGGCTACCGGACGCTCCTGTTGACCGAAAACCCCTGGATTTCCGTGCTGCACGGAGGTTTTCACCACTACCACTACCTCAACCTCTCGGGGACGCCGGTCAGCGGCTGGCAGGGGACCTGGAAGGATTTATCCGCCACCCCCACCGGCTTCGGGCCTTTCAGTAGGAATACGCCTTCTCCTTTCGCGGCGCGTCATCTGCTGGATCAGCTGCAGTTCAACCTCCAGGGCTACTACAAGCGGATCGTCGCCGATTACCAGCTGCGGCTGCTCCGGGAACAGATCCTGCTGCGCCGGAGGGGGCAGCCAATCTTCTATTTCATTAACTGGATGACCGTCCACAACCGGTACTATCCGGCTCCCGGCCGGGATTTCGGAAAGACCATCAAACCCTACGATTGGTCTAGCGATTATGACCGGGCGATGGTTCATATCGATCGGAGAGTCGCCGAACTCTGGGAACTCTTTGATCGGGCCGGGGAACTGGACCGGACAGTCTTCATCGTATCTTCCGATCACGGGGAGTTGCTCGGGGAATACCGGATCTTCGGGCATACCAGGACCTTCTTTCAGGGGGTGATTCGTATCCCCCTGGCCTTTATCAGTCCGGCCTGGGAAGGCCGGAAGACGGCGGAGGCCCCGGTCTGCCTGGTCGCGGCCAAATCCGCGCTGGAGTTCCTGGCCGACCACTGGACCGAACCGGATCTCCGGGGCGGTCTTGTCCCCATCCTGGAGGCCCGTCCGGTTGTCGCCGAGCACCGTTCAATCCAACCGGGTCCGGACGGCGAATATTACCGCGGCTGGATGCTGGTCTCCTCGGACAAGACCAAGCTGATCCGTGACGGGGAGGCGCCCATCCTGAACAGTACCTGGGGCGATACTGAATATTTTTTCTTCGACCTGGAAAGTGACCCGGAAGAGAAGGTAAACCTTTATCCCGACCGCCCCCGGGCCGTCAAGCGGGTGGAAGAACTTTATCGCGAGTGGAAAGAGGCGACGCCCACGGCGGAGCCCATCGGAACCGGAGAAATATCTCCCGGCCTCCGGGAGAGGCTGCGGGCGATGGGCTATCTGCAGTGACCGCCGGATGGAGACGAGAGGAAGGGGGGCATATGACTGATCGAGATTTGGCTCCGGAACGCCTGGTGGGTAGCCTGTAAGGGGGTATGTCCGGGGCCTATTGCCTGCCCTATAACGAGAAGATCTGAAAATGCCCGGCCCGGGAACTGGGGACGATGTGGGTGGAGAGGATCCCCCAGCCAGGCAGGTATGAGATGATCAAGTCCGCCGTCGGCGTCCCACAGAGGGCTACACCCACCAGTTCCATTTCTACCATTCCCGCCGGGACGGGATCGAGGCCCTGGTCCGGTCGCTGCTCGGAGATTCGCCCCGGATCCGGACCGGGGCGGAGGTGACGGGCGTGAAAAAGACCGGGCCCGCCATCCCCGACTATTCTCTGCCTGAACTCAGTCCAATTTTTTCCCGGCCGGTTCTCGCAGGCTGTATTGCAGTTCCTGGAAAAGCCAGGAAGCTTCACGCGGATATTGAGAACGGAGATCGGATAGGCTCAATTGATCGTGTCTGTTCAGCCAGACTGCAAAGACTTCAGAAGCACTCAGGTTATGTGTTCCTCCGTGGTAGTCGCGCCACTCCCGGTTGATGCGGAAAAAGGCCTGCGTGAAAACAACCAGGATTGCCAGAATCAGAATACGTCCGCGCCAGAACCGGCAGGGTTTTTCGCCGGAAAGAATGAGGGCCAGGGGAGAGACGAAATAAATAGGGAACAGAGAGCCGTAATAGTAGGAAGAACTGATAACCTGGAGGTGTTTGCCCTGGATGAAAGTTTGAATTACAAAGAAGACAATCAGGGCGATTAGCAGGCGAAGAAGCAATTTGCGTCGGCGCAGGTCCAGATTGAAGAACATTAACAGGCAATACGTCGGCAGGAGAATACAGGAGAACAGGTTGAGGAGCAGTGGGAACTTATCCCCCTGTCGAACGACGAACTGAGATCGGAAGAGGTTGGCTACATTGACCGCGACATTGTCGAAGCGGAAGGCGCTCCACAGTTCTTCCGTCTGTTGCGCGTAATCGGGATACATAGGCTTGAGAAACGTTTCCCCCCAGAAGTTGTATTCTCCGTATCCGAAATGCCGGATGATTAAAGGGAAAATAAAGGAAACGGAAAGCGCGAACAGTATCAAGGGCAAGAGGTAAAAGCCGAGAGATTTCGCCCTATTTCTTGCGACCGTCAGTACTGCAGGAAAAAACAGAGGGACGGTCAGAAAAATGATCAACGAAGTCGGGTCAGTAAGAAAAGCCAGCAGAAGGGCTGTCAGCATCAACCAGTAATACCTTGAGAGCCTGTTGTCCGGCCGGGAGGAAATCCGGGAGGCGAAGTAAAGGCAGAGAACGGCCAGCAGATTCATTAGCGGTTTGGCGGGATGAAACAGCATAAAAAATCCCGACAGGAAGCCGGTGGAAAGGAAGTATAACAATAAACCGGCCCAGGCTGAATCTCGCCGGCCGGAGATGTTTTTCAACAATCGAAAAATTGCAAAAGGTGTAATAATCAGGCTCAACAATCCGGTAAAGGATATTCCCGGCGGAGGCGGGAAGAAATCATAAAGCAACAATCGGAAATGGATGTTGAGAATATTGAAAGCATGGGAGAGAAACCTGGCCTGGCTGATCGTGTCGAATAATCGGAAATTGAATATTTTGGGAATAATGTTCCAGGCCAGGCCGGGCCCGTCCGCGGCAACGTAAGGGAGGTGACGCTGTTTTATTTCAAAATGAATCCAGGAGGCGTTGTAATCCGAAAGATTATATCCGATCAAAAAGACGGCGGCGATAAATAGCAGCGGGTAAAACCAAGCGCCCTTCCGGAGAAAAATCAGGACTCTCGGCACTTGCCGGCGGTTGTTGTTCATCTTCATCGCGCTCGCAAGCCCCTTGAAAAAGGTTGGTTAAGTCAGCGCCCGCAAAAAAGAAGGGGTTCAGGGAGAAAAATCCCTTTATCTGCGCGTCTTTTTAGTCAAACGACCGTTCTCTCCGCGATGCCGGGTTTTGCGCCCGGCTTCGGCGAACGCCTAGCAAAGAAGCTTTCGATCAGCAACCCCAGCATCAGTACTACCAGGGGAACGGTCTGAAAACGGAATCTTTGATTCTCGCCGTATTCGCCAACGACCGGAACAACAGCAGAAGCGTTGTAATTTGGATTACACCCCGGCCTAAAAATACCAAACACACTGATTGGGCAGCATAATCGCTGAAGACTTTGATTATCATCCCGGCGAATAAATTGAATAGCGGCGGCTGGGTATGGAGGTAAAACAGGCTGGTCAACAGGTCATTACGGAGTAAGTCAGTGTCGAGCGCCTGCCAGGCCATACCTGGCGTACAAAAAGGCGGTAAACCGGACACCGGCGATTGAAAATATGGCGCGCGACAAGAGAAAAACAGCAAGAGTAAGCCATAGTTCCCTATCCGGCAACCGAAACAGTTTAAACACCGAATGGCGATTCCTAAAAAAATCAATCTCTAAACCGACTGATTTTCCCCTGAATTTCTCCGACTTCCTTTAAGATCACCCCGGTTT
>PWXJ01000195.1 GCA_003561965.1 PVC group bacterium | reverse complement strand
TCAATAACGTAGATCCGGTCGCAGAAACCCGCCGCGTGCCGGAGGGAGTCGGCGATAATATCTTCTTCGTTTTTAACAAAGCAGACCGCGAAGATTTTTTTCCCCGCCCGGCTCTTCACGATATTCCCTCGGCGAAAGGCAAAACCTGCCCCGATTCCGCGACGGCGAACTCCCGGACCTTGACGATCACCGCCATATAGAAACCTATCAGCCAGTTGTACATTGGGAAGAGAAGGATGTCCTCCCCGATCCCAGCCCCCAGAGCAGCCCAGAAGGCGGTCAGACTCCCCAGCACCGCGGCCTGGAGCGGCACCGGGGGTAAGTCCCGGATAGTCATCCAGCCGAGACGGCTGAAATAGACGACCAGCCCAAGAAATACCGCCGCCTGGAGCAGGCCTCCCTCGGCGAGAATTCTCAGATAGAGATTCTCCAGGGCGGAATGGGCGACCGCCGCCCACTCGTCGGTCTCCGGGGCCAGGGCCTGGAAGGCCCCGGGACCGTAACCGAGAATCGGGGATTCCTTAAACATCTCGAAGGCGATGCGGATCTTGGTCCGTCGATAAGAGACCCCGGGATCGTCCCTGTCTTCCAGGATCCGGCTCTGGACGGGGGGAATGAGAAAGACCAGGAACAGACCCGCCGCCACCAGGGCGAAGTACTTGAAACGGGGCCGGAGCAAGCCCAGCGTAATCAATCCGACTCCGCAGCCCACCCAGGAACTTCGGGAGAGGGTGAGGATCAGGGAAGCCGCGATCGGGAAAATCGCCAGGAAGACCAGCCCCTTCCCCAAAGGGGACAGTCGGCCGTGGAAGAGGAAAGCCAGGGGCAGGGGCAGAATCAGGGTCAGAAAATTCCCCAGAGCGTTGGGATTAACCAGAACCAGGGACCCCACCCGGCTTCCCACCGTGGGCCGGAACAAGGAGACAATGCCGCTGGAGGCCCCGCAAAATATCAAAAACCAAAAAACCGTTATCAACTGCCGCGGGTTGTCGATCGACAACCGGGCCAGAAGATATCCCCCGATCAGGATGGAGAAATATATTGTCCACCGGACGCTCGTCGCCAAATCGGGGGAACCGACCTTGGAGATAAAGAAGGTCAGGAAAAGTCCTGCCAGCCAGATATCCAGGGGATAAAAACTGAATTTCCGGCGCTGGTGAAACCTCATCCCGATAAAGAGTACTATGGAGAAAAGGATTATCCACTGGTGGAGCCAGAGCCGGAGAAAAGCCCACCAGTAACGCGGGCTGAAGAAGCTGACGCTGGCGATGACCAGGTAAAACGCCAGTTGCGGCTGACTGAGAAGGATGATCGAAGCAAAGGCGATCGAAACAAAAGCCTTGAGATGGCGAGGCATAAACTGGAGCAGGTGCAGCGTTCTGGCGAAATAAATCGCCAGAAAGGTAAAAACCAGGGTGATCAGAAACGGCTTCATTGACCGGGTCCCCGGGACCGGATATTCTCGATCCGGGCTTTCAGGTTGAGGTAATGGCGGTTGTCCGGTGCCCGGGACAGGGCCCGGTCAATCTCACTCTCCGCCGCCTCCGGCTGTCCGTCTTCCAGAAATAAGCGGGCCCGGAGAAAGTAGGGACGGGACCAGCCCGGATCCTCCAAGGCCGCCATTCCCCAGAAATCTATCGCCTCCCGAGCGCCCCGGAGGGAGAGGATTGCCGCGCCGGCCCTATCCGAATAATCTCTCCGGGCGGGGGCGAGACCCCGGGCCCGCAGATACAATTCCAGGGCTTCCTCCAGCCTGTCGAGTTCCCGGTGGATGTCGCCCAGCTCAACCAGCCAATGATGGTTGCCGGGCGCCAGGAAGAGAGCCCGCCGGTAGAGGGGAATTGCCTCAGCCGGACTGCCGGTCCGGGCATAATGCCGTCCCAGCGCTCTCCAGTTTTCCGCTTCTTTCGGCTCCAGTTCGACCGCTATTTCAAATTCCTTCCGGGCTCCATCCTCGTTGCCATCGCTCAGCAAATAATAACCCATCAGGCGATGGAATTTCCCCTCCCGGGGCGGAAGCTCTTTCAGTATCTCATAGTCCCGGGTATGGCTGAAGAGGAGTTTCCGGGAACCGTCCCACATCATCGGGTATATCTCGCTGGCCTTCCGAAGGTTCCGGGCCGCCGAGAGGTAATCCCCCCGTCCCAGATCAATTTCGGCCAGTCCGAAGAGAAAGTAGGCGTTTAGGGGCTGGAGGGCGAGGGCTTCCTCCAGGTAGCCGCCCGCCTTCTCCAGGGCCCCGAGGTCCCGGTGGAACCGGATCAGCCGCCGGAGCGGTCCGCTGTCCCGGGGGTTGATCCGCCGGGCGGCCTCCAGGTCTTCGAGGATCGAGGCGTAGAGACCGACCCTGTCCTCCGCCCAGTCGAAGACCGCTATCCCGGCTTCGGCCCTTCCCAGCAGCGGCCGGCTGGAGGAGGGGTCGATCCGGGCGGCCCGGCTGAAGGTCTCCCGGGCCTCGTCGGCCTGACCGGCAGCCAGCAGCCGTTCGCCCTCCCGGGACACAAACTCCGACCGGTAGAACCTGCCGACCGGAATGAACAGGAAAATTACCAGAACGAGTGATACGGCCAGGCCCCAGAGGAGAAGGCCCGGGCGGGACCGGACTGATCTCGAGGAGATGGACTGAGGGGCCCCGCCGGAAAGAGCGAGACCGGTCAGGGCGGCCAGAAAGAGGGCGTTGGCGGGGAGGCGGAAGATGAAGTCGAAGCCGGAATGGACGGCGGCGAAGACCAGGGAACCGGCCGTCCCCAGGGCCAGGAGCCCGGAGACGCTGCCGGGGGAGAGTGAATATCTCTTCACCAGTTCCCGCAACGCCAGGACCAGGGAGAAGGCGACCAGGGAGAAACCGATCACTCCCCCTTCGGCCAGAAGCTGGAGCAACTCGTTGTGGGCGTGGGGGACCGTGTACCAGACCCCGGCTTCCCGGAAGGAGGGGTAGAGGTGGCTGAAGGTCCCCCACCCCCAACCGGCAATCGGACGAGAGAGAAAGATCCCCCAGGTGCTCCTCCAGATCGACAGCCGGGTCCGGATGGAGAGGACCTCGGGATGGGGGGCGGTGATCGGGAACGATTCCGGCAACTGGAACCAGACGTAAATGGACGCGGCCGCCAGGGCCAGCAACAGAATAATGGTCGCCAGTATTACTCCCCTCCTCCGGCGGCCGACCGGGACGAGTCCGGGCCCCCGCCGGAAGTTGAAGATGAATATCAGGCCGAGGGCTGAAAGCGAAGCGGCCGCTCCCACGATCCCCCCGCGCGACTTCGTCAGCAGAATTCCGCCCAGGAGAACCGGGAGGGCGGTCCGGGAGAGCCAGGCGACGGCCCGATTTTTCGAGCCGAGGCTGAAGCAGACCGCCGGAGGGATGATGAAGCCGAGAAGACCGGCGAGGTGATTGCGGTTGATATAGGTCGCCGTCAGCGGTTCACCGGCGGGAGAGATCCCGCCGCGGAGCCGGATCCCGTAGATGACCAGACCCGCGCCCAGCGCCAGGGAAGAGAGATAAAAGGTGAGGCGGGACGAGTCAGGGGGACGGAGGAGAAGAAAGGCCGCCAGGAGCAGGGCGGCGGCGGCGATCCGGCCCAGTTCCATCCTCCCGGCGGCGGGGATCGGGGAGAAGATCGAGACCAGGATCCCCGCCAGGAGCAGCGCCGCCGGGACGAGAAACACCCTGTCTCCGGATGGATAAACCGAGCGGAGACCGGCGGCCAGGGCGAAGATAAAAATCGCCGCTCCTCCGGCGGCGGCCAGAAGCTCTCCTTCCAGGGTCACCCCGCCCCAGCTGACAGCCAGGGAGGAGACCAGAAGAACAGCCCCGATGGTGATAAGGAATGCCTTCAGGGGAGATCCTCCTAATTCCGGATAGGGCCGGGAAAACCTGAGTCGGAACTAAAATCCTCGATACCGATAGCGATCCAGATACCGATACCGATTAAATTCACCCTGACGGAAATGTTCAGGCAGTTGCGGAGGGATGGGGTTTTCTACCGGCAAACGGATCAGGCGTGGTGACTGTATTTGTAGATCCCGTGATAGAAGTAATAGTAGCTCCTCATCTTCAGGGAGATGTAGTTGAGCACCGCCCCGAAGATCTTAACCCCCGTCTTCTCCAGCTGGGCCTTGGTCTGGAGGACGAACTTCCTGTTCCACTGGCCGGCGAAGATGGAGAGGATGGCCCCGTCAACCAGGCCGGCGATGATGGCGGCGTCGGTCATCGACCCGGCGGGGGGGGAGTCGAAGATCACCCGCTGCCGGCTCTCCTTGAGGAAGCCGATCAATTCGGCCAGGCGGGGCGACTCCAGCAGCTCGGAAGGGTTGGGGGGGATCGGGCCGGCGGGGATCAGGGAAAGCCCGGGGACGGAAGTGGGGACGATGATCTCCTCCCGGGAAGACTCGCCGGTCAGGTAGGAGGCGAGACCGGCCTGGTTTCCGACCCCGAAGGCCTTATGAAGAACGGGGCGCCGGAGGTCGGCGTCGATCAGTACCGTCTCCAGCCCGGCCTCGGCGGTGGAGATCGCCAGGTTGGACGAGATCACCGACTTCCCCTCCTTGGGCCCGCTGCTGGTGACCAAAAGGGAGATATGCTCGGACTCCGGGTGACTGATCCGGATACCGGTCCGCAGGTGCTTGAACATCTCGGCTTCGTGGCTGGCCGGATCCGGCCGGGTCATCAGGAACGGATAGTTCGACGGGTCTTTCTCTCCTTTCAGTTCGTCCATCCGGGGAATCGAGGCCAGGACGTGAAGGCCGGTGAAGTTCTCCACCTCCTCCGGGGTCTGGAGGGTGGAGTCGAAATACTCGATCAGGAAGACGGCGCCGAAACCGAGAAAGAGGCCGAAGAGGGCGCTCAAAGAAAGGTTGCGGCCTCGCCGGGGCGCGATCGGGGACCGGGGGCGCTCGGCCCTTTCGATGATCTCGATCCCGCTCTCCAGCCCGCTGTCGGATATGTTGAGGTCCTTCAGCTTCCTGATCAGGATCCGGTACTGGTCCTGGTCGGCCCGGGCTTCCTTCTCCAGGATCCCGTACTCGACCGCCGCCCGGTGGGCCTGGATCAGCTTTTCGTTCTCGGCCGCTATCTTTCCTCTTAAAACCTCAATCTGGCGGTCGACCTCCAGGACCCGGGGATGGTTATCCAGGTAGTCGTTCAGCAGTTCCTGCCGTCGGATCTCCTGCCGGACCAGGGTGGCCCGAAGCTCGTCGAGGAGGGCGGCGGAATGGGAGACCCCGAAGCTGATCGATACCTCCTCGTCGCCCTCCCCCGCCGGCGCGGGGACGATCCGGGTCTTCTCGACGTAATTGATCTTGGCCATCTCGGACCGTTCGATCCTCTCCCGCAGCTCCTCGATCTGCCGAGAGAGCGTCGAAAGAACCCTCTCCGTCGACTCCTGCCTCTCCTGGAGGCTGGACTGGATGTAGACCTCGGCGGTGGCGTTGGCCAGGGCCTGGGCCAGGTCGGGATCGGATGAACGGGCGGAGATCCGGTAGATCCGGGTATCCCGGACCCGGTCGACGCTGATCGCCGACTGGACCCTCCGCGCCCAGCTGTTCCATTCGGCCTCGTCTTCCGGGTCGGCCAG
>PWXJ01000106.1 GCA_003561965.1 PVC group bacterium | reverse complement strand
GGCCGTCATTGCCTCCGACATCTAATAGGATTCCGTTGATCGATCCGTAATCGTATTGGGAATAAATAGTGCGTTTAGCCTGCTCTATCTGCCGAAGATAAAATTCCGCGTCTTCCGGCAAGCATCTGGCCCAGCGCTCATATTCTCTCTGGCCCTCGCTCCAGATGGAATGAAACAGCGGCTGGGCGTATTTTGGTGGGATTATCCGGAAATCAATTACCCCGTTATCCTTGACCGGGAATACCGCGTCACAGATCTTACAGCACAGTTTCTCCCACTCCAACGCCATCACCGGAGGAAAGGGCGATTTGCAATACGGGCAGGCCAGGATACCCCTGATCTCCCGATCGAGAGTCACAGGAGTCGCTGTCATATTTAGGGCATTCCTCAATTGCTTCTATCAGACCGGTCACAGAGCAGGAATAGCCGGCCGATCGGCCTGTCCGGGTGGGCGTCTAATCGGAAAGCTGATACCGCCCCAAATCGCATTGAATCCCGGGCCTTCCAACGCCGGGGAGAAAAAACCCGGTCTTCAGATCATAGGGTATCGGCTGAGCTGTAATCTCGGCGGTGATCAGGATCTTTTCTCCCGGCTTCCAAGTAGAGGCGGGGGGCCGGGGAGCAAAGCTCCAGTTGGCAAACTTATGCCGCCTTCTATCTTCCGGCAGGTAATGGAGGTGTTCATCATCAACGTAACCGTGGAGGTAGATTCGGTAATCGCTTTTCGGGACTTCTGTTACGTCAATAAAGTAGTAGAGACGGACAAGATCCGCGTTAATCCGCCGGGACCTGAAATCCAGGAGGGTCGCCTCCGGACTGATCGGACAGGCGATTGTTTCTTCAGCCAGAAATAAATCTATTCGTTCTTCCAGTCGTTTGGATGCGGTTTGCGCCCGACCACCCGCATATTGGAATCTCCGCCAAAGTTCATACAGCTCGACGAGATCTTCCGTCTCCTCAATTCGCTCGAGCAGTTCTCCTTCCGAATACTCCAGGTCAGCTCTCCAGCCCAGTGCCACTTCTTTTCCGTATCGGCCCTCCTCGATTCGGAAGAAACCCGTCTTCAGATAATAAGGGATCGAATGGGCGTTGAAATCGGTTGAGATGTAGATCAGGGCCCCGATGTCCCAGACCGAGGTCGGGGGCAGAGGCTCGAAACTCCAGCTCTCAAACCCGTACCCCCGAATTTCCGGGGGCAGAAGGGGGAGGTGCTCTTCTTCAACGTGGCGATGAAGGTACAGCCGGTAGTCCCGATCGAACTCGGAGCGCACCTTGAAGAGCAAGTCCAACCTGTAACGGTTTTCTCCGACCTTCCGGTAATCGCAGGTCAGGATCTCCGCTTCCGGGCTGATCTTCCCGAGCGGCTCAACCGCGTCAAACAGGGCTTCCTCTCGTTGAGCCAGCAATGCCAATATCTCCTTCGATCGCCCCCCCCGGCGGCGGTACTCCCTTCTGGCCGCATTGAGATCGAAGACGTTCGCTATATCCGAGACATTAGCCCGCAGTTCTTTTTCATATTCCGGCAGCGGACGGGACACCTCTTCCTTGCCCCTCCGCTCCACCCGGGGCGCTTCCGGGGCCCGGGAACACCCGGCCGGGAGTATAACCGCCCCCGCCAATAGACCAAGAAATGACGACAGTAAGATCGGGAGTTTTTCCATTCTCAGGGTCCGGCGACAGACCTTCGCCGGAATTGAGACCGTTAAGACTTTCCTTTCTCGCCCGCTTCCCAAACTTGCGGAAAGCGTTCCCGAACTATGCTCTTATCGTTCCGGATCGGCCTGCCAGCCCAGACTTAAATGAAACCCGTGTCTTCCCACACCGGGAAGAAAAAAGCCGGTCTTCAGGTCGTAGGGTATCGGTTGGGCGGTGATCTCGGTGGACACCAGTACCTTGTCCCCCGGTTGCCAGGTTGAGACCGGCGGATCGGGAGCGAAACTCCAATTGGCGAATTTGAATTCCCGCCGCTCTTCCGGGAGGTAGTGGAGATGATTGTCGTCCACGTAGCCGTGAATATAGATCCGATAATCGTAATCCATCTGTTCCCTGACGTCGAAGAGGTAGGTCAGCAGGTAAGTATCTTCCCCGGTCCGCTTGAACTCAAAGGCGGTCAGGTCGGCCTGTTCTGAAATAGGCTTGTTTGGTTCTGCCCTTTTTAACAGTCTCTCCCAGGCCGAGTCGAAGGCCGCGGAGACCAAACCGGTCCATTCGGAGTGAGCAACGTGCAAACTCCTGATCCTGGCCAGGTCAAAAACATCCCCGGCGGCATCAATCACCTCAACCAGTTCATCCTCGGTAACCCGGTAAGGAGTCATCCAGCCCAGATCTATGACCTCTCCGTACCTCCCTTCTTCCGAGTGGTAAAAACCTGTAACTATCCGGTAGGGAATCGGCTGAGCCTGAGCGAGGGGACGATGGATCAGGATATACTCTCCGGCCGGCCACTGGGAGGTGGGGGGGTAGGGAGCGAAACCCCAGGTCTCATAACCTCCTACCATATGGGCGTGCTCGGATAAGTACTCCCGGTCTTCGACCTCAACGTGAGCTCGAATGAAGATGTTGTAGTCATCCCGAAAGGGCTGGTTAACCCGGAAGAGATAGTCCAGACCCCAGCTGAGCGGCCCGGTCAGGACGTACTGGACTTCTATCAGATCGGCTTCTTCGGAGAAACGCCCGATCGGCTCGATCCTCTCCCGCAGATAATCCCACCTCTCTGCCAGAGCCTGGCTGACCGGCGGAGACTGTTCGCCGGTGGCTTCAAAGTCTCTCCTGGCCCGGGCCAGGTCCACCAGGCTTTCGGCTTCGGCAATCTCGGTTAAGAATGCTTGCTCGTCAAATACGATAACCGGGGTTCTGGTAACGGGAGTTTCCTCGGAACAGGACGAGAGTGTAAGTGCCAGGACAACCCAAGCGCCGAAAACCGTCGCTTGAACCGCCCGGCTCAGGGGGGAACAGCTGCCAATCCGTTTAAAAAATTCTGTCTTCATTAACCCAGCCCTCCTTGTGTTGGGGTTTACCAATTATCCCTTCGCTAACAGATTAAGTTCATAGCAGTTCCCTTACCGGGAGTCAACAGTGTTTTTGGTCCGGAAATACCAGAGATCACCAAGCTCTTCACCGTAGCGGCCGACAGCGCGTACCCGCCAGATATAGGTTGTCCCCGGCTTAAGGGATATTTCCCGTCGAAGCCGGTTCTCGCGCAAGCCGGAGAAGCGAGGACGGTCGATCGACCTTTCTCCCGTAGGCAAGATAAAGACGTCGTATGAGTTCGCGGCCGGGCAGCCATCCCATTCAAAAATCACCCGGGTCGGAACATTCCCGGCCTGATTGGGAGGAAAAGGATTCGAGGGGGAAGAAACAAGGTTGGCAGCCAGCTTCTCCTCGATGGAATCAGCCGTGGCAGTATCTCCTCGGAAACGAAGCAACTGCGCCAGATATTCGGGGAAAAATGGATGGTAGGGGTTGTAACCGAATATCTCCACCCCCTGTTTCAAATAATTAAACGCCTCTTCCCCCCGGCCTTCCCGGAGGGCTATCGCCGTCAGGTAGGTAAGCGCGGTCCGGTCGTTAGGGTGGAGTTCCAGGGCTCTCCGGGCGAACTTTTCCGCCTGGGGATAATATTCCAGGTTCCAGGCCAGTCCGGCAAACTGGTGGCAGGTGATGTGCCGCATATTCGAGTCGAACAGCATTGTCGGGAGGACTCGGTCGGTCAGCCGGTTGAGGCGGATCCGGAGCCGGGGGCGGGCATACTCCAGTTCCCGCCGGATCTGACTGAGGGTCGCCTCCGGGTAGCCATCCGGGTTTCTCAGTACCCTCTGGTAGGCGAGGACTTGCTCAATCTTCTCCCGTCCCCGGCGGAATTCCCGGTCTCCGCGGATCGTGAAACCGATTATCCCGGCCAGGATCAGGAGTGAGAGGGCGGCGAGATAGTTGGCCGTGATCACGATCCTGCCCGGCACCCGGAATCTCCTGACCGGGGACAGGCCGGCCTCCCGGTTGAGCAGCGCCGCCGCCCCGGCGATCCAGACCTGGCTGCTGACCACCTCCATCGTGAAGACGATGAACTGTATCACCGAGAGGCCGACTATGGAAGCCCCCGCCGCCAGGATCAGGCCCCGCCCCCTCCCCCTCCAGGCTGTCCAGAGCAGAATGAGGAATACCGCCAGGAAGAGGGCCGCCCCCGGGATCCCCAGATCGACGTAGGCCTGGAGGTAGTCATTATGGACTTCCCAGTTAAGCGTCTTGACTTTGACGTCCCTGGCCAGGGGGGTGGCGACGATCGGGAAATTGCCGAAACCGGCGCCGGTCAGGGGAGGAGTAATCCCGGGAACTTCTCTCCACATCTCCAGGCGGTTGGCAGGATCGAGGAGCGCCCGGGCGGTTTGGACAAAGTCCGCCTTGTCGGCCATTAAACCCGCGACCGGCGCGGGGGGCTTGATCAACACCGCGACCGCCCCCGCCGACAGGCAGGCGACTCCCAACCAGATTACCCGGGCCTTCCGGGCGATGATCTTACTTCCTCCGCCGGCCGCCACGAAGAAGACAGCCCCGGCACCCAGGCCGACCCAGGCCCCCCGGGACTTGACCAGGAGGAGAAAACCGGTCCCCAGGAGCAGGGCGGCGAAGGCCGGGAGTGCCTCCTTCCCCCGCGCCGAGAAATAAAACCAGGCCAGAAAAGGTAAGGTGACCATAAAATACATACCGGCATAGTTGCGGTGGCCCATCGTCCCCCGGGGGACGGCGGTCCCGGGGAAATAATTGACCGGGGTGAACGCGGGGAAGTAATACTGGAGGATACCGATCAAGGCAACCAGGGCGGTAACCAGGGAAAAACCGCGCCAGAAGAATTTAGATTCCCAGAAACGGGTCCGGCCGGCCAGGAGGTAGGCCAGGGTCAGGACGATCATTACCAGCCAGCGCTCGAACCCGACCCGGGGTTGGAGAGCCCAGCTCAGGGAAAGAAGGGCCCAGCCCAGGTAGGCCAGCCAGACCCCTCCCAGTAGGGTCAGGGTAATCTTCTCTCTCCGGAAGGGAGGGAGCAGGGCCAGGCCGATCCCCACCGTCACGGTAACCCAGAAGATCTTGGGCAGGTAATTGCCCGACATCATCCCGGGAAGGGCGGCAAAGACGACCAGGGAGACCAAGAGCCAGAGCAGCGGCTTCCGGGAAGGATCCCCGGCGGCCGGGAGTGAGCGATTTCTGGCAGCTTGCATAATCCCGGGGGGCGGCAAATCCGGCCGGGACGGTCAGTCCGAAGTCGGTGGGCCGACTCTCTCCGGTTCGGGTTCCTCGACGGCCGAACGCAGGACCAGGAACAGGGAGTAGATCAGGAAACCCAAGAGGACGGCTATCAGGACGGTCTGAGCCCGGCGGGGTCCGACTTTGTTCGGATCGACCTCCGCCCCGTAAAGCAGGACCGTTCCGCTCCGGGAGACATTTTCCATCGAGACCCGCAACAGGGCCACCTCCTCCGCCCGGGAGGCCAGGGAGGCACGGACATTGGAGAGGTTATCGACATCCCGTTTCTGTTGAGCGACGGCGTCTTCCCCGGCGTACACCTGTTCTTCCAATTGGGTGACCCGGGTCGCGATTCTTTCGAGAGAGG
>PWXJ01000065.1 GCA_003561965.1 PVC group bacterium | reverse complement strand
TTCCTTCCCCCCCATGATCTATGATGAAGCGGCCTACCTGAGAGAGATCGAAGCGGCCGGAGATCTGATCGCCCTCAGCGAAACCCGGGCCAATTACGCGGTCGCCCTGAAGAAGTCTCCGGCGGTTGAAGAGGCGCTGGACCGTAAATGGGAATACCTGGCCGAAAAGACGGAGAGCGAGGGGGGTATGATCGGCCGGTTGTCCGACACGCTGGAACTGTGGGCCTTTGACTTTACCCGGATCGGTATGAATCAGTACCGCCTCCACCTGCTTTTCCGGGTTACGGGAAAGCTCGATGACAACTACGGTATCGGCATCTCGGGGCGGCTGCCCGATCCCGAGCTGCTCAAGGAGCCGTACCGGGAACAGGGTTACCGGATGTGGATAATCAGGCCGCTCCCCCCGACAGTATTCTGGGAGGAGGGGGAATTCGTGGTTGTCCGGGACGATATCGAGGCTTCCGGTTTGCCTTACGAACTGCGGATCGCTATGTTCAGCCCGGAGGGAAGGTATGGCAACAACATACCCATCGGCGTTATGCGGAAAATCGAAGAGATGCCGGTTACCGGAGAGGATATTGTCGAAGCCGATGACCCCTTCCAGATATATGAGTGGCTTTCCAGCTGCCACGCCCGGGCCGGGGAAAAGGGAGAACTGGTCCGCCGCCGCTATCGGGAAGTGATTGCCGGGTTGCCTCAGGCCCAACCAGTTGAGGACGGGGTCGAGCTGTTAGCCGCGAAGGCGGAAAGGGTAACGGCGGAGAGAGGGAGGGTCCGCCTGTTGTTCCGGGCGGAGGAGACGATCGACCGGGAGTATTACGTCTCTCTCTACGGACTGGTAGCGCCGGAAGACACTGAATACCTCTCCGAAGCGAGAAGGAAGGCAGGCAGAAACAGTGAATTATGGTTTGTGCCGATCTACCCGCCCCTCGCGATCTGGGAGGCGGGAGAGCCGGTTATGGTTACCCTAGACCTGGATCTCCGGCCGATTGCCTATGATATATACGGAAATCTTTATGACCGGACCGAGAACAGGGGCGGCAAGCCCCGGTTCGAGGTTGGAATCCTGCCCGCTCCCGGGACATTGGATTGATTGTCAATAGTGGTGATGATGAATAGAGGACTGGCTTTAATCAGCTTCCTTCTGGCGACGATTGCGATTCCGCACGAGTTTTACCTCTCTCGTTCGGCCGGGCGCTTTCAAGCGGTCTATGCCGATCAGGCAAATCTGCGGGAGTCCGTGACGACGGAAGAAGCTGACCCTTCCGACTGGTGGGACACCCGTTGGAGGTACCGGACGCGGGTCCAGCGCTCCGCGCCCTATCGCGACGGAGCGGTCCGGGCGGTCGAGGCCGCGGTTGACCTGCCCCTGCTCCTGGAGAAGGCGGGGATTCCGGGCGAGGTTGATCCGGAATCGATCCGGGTTATCGAGGCCGACGGTCGGGAGATGCCGTCGGCCTTTCGCCCGGAGGCCGGTGCGCGTAGTCATTATGTGACCTGGTTGACGGAGGGGCAGTCCGGCGCCGCCCATATCTATTTCGATACCCGGGACGCTGGCATCGCCCCCGCGGACTATGATGACCGGCAGTTACCCCCCGTGAACCTGCTTCACAATGCCGATTTCGAGGATGGACTGGAATCCTGGGAAGTCGAACCCCGGGAACTGGCGAGTTTCGGCCGATTCGCGGATACGACCGGCCGACAGTCTCTCCGGCTGGTGGTTGACGAGAACTCCGGGGAAGCCGACGGCCGTACCGTAACTATCCGCCAGAGATTAAACGTAAAGGATTTCGCCGGCCGAGAGATGGTCTTCGAGTGCGACTGGCTGGCCGAACGGGCCCCTTACGGCGCGCCGATCAGCGTGGAAATTCGGCAGTATCGTCCGGACGGATCACGGATTCTGGAATACGCCGTCGAGCCTCGCTGGCTCACGCTGGAATTGGCGGAAGGACAGCCGGTGCGGTTGAGTCAGCGCGGCCGTTTCAGCCCGGAAGCCGCCATCGCGGAAGTCTGCCTCCTGGTCCGATGTTATGTCATCGATGGGGTCTGCGGAGGGCACGTGGAAGGCCCGGAATCCCACTTTACGATCTGGCTGGACCGGGTGACCCTGCGGGCCTCCGAACGTTGGCCGTGGCCGGATTCGACGAACGCCGGCTTCGTCGAGGGGGCGATTGCCGGGGCGCCGCTCAACCGCGGGTTCGAGTTTACCGGCCGGCGTCGGCTCTTCTTTACCGGGGCGTCGGAAGGCCCCCTGACAGCCTGGGAACTGGACCCAGGTCCGGAGTCGGTCCACTGGGGTTTGGGGGCGGGGACCCTCGAGTTCTGGTGTCGTCCGGGTTGGGACCCCGATGACGGGGTCGAGAGGGTGTTCTTTATGGGTTACGGGTATCTCTACCGCCTGCAGTCCCGCCTCCGGAAACTCGGGGCGGGAGGAGAGAACCGGCTCGAGTTCGTCATCGCCGACGGCGATCGGGTCCGCCGCCGGGTGACCGGCCCGGCGCCGTTGCGGAAGGGGGAGTGGAGCCATATCGCCGCCACCTGGAACTTTTCCAAGGCCCACCTTCAGCTCTTTATTGATGGTAAACTTGTGGGTGAAGAGGGCCCGGGAGAAGCATCATGGCCGTTTAGCCTAACTGCTCAGGACCCTCGTGCCCGGCATCTTGGCATCGGTATTTCCGAAAATGACAAGCGTAGCCTGCCTATGCAGGCTTTTATCGGCGGCCGGATGGCGGGGAAAAAATGGCCTTATGACGGATCGGCGGAAGCCGTCATCGACGAATTCCGGATCTCCGACGTGGTCCGCTATTCGGCCGACTTCACTCCCCGCCGGGAGGAGTTCGAGCTGGACCCCTCAACCCGGGCCCTCTGGCATTTCGAGAACGAACGCGACGGCATCCACCACGGGGGAGATCAGCTGGTCCGCAGTTACCTGGGAGTGGAGGAGCCGCCCCGGAAGGAGCGGGCGCCCCTGGACATCCTCGAGGGCGGGACGATCGAGAGACGTATGGTGGAGGTCAACCCTCGCGCTCCGGAAGAACTGTTCGCGGCCAACCGTGGCCGGGCCAGGCTGGAAGACGAAAATCCCTTCCGGGAGATGCCCGACCCCCGTTTTGTCGAATATCGCCGCCGGACCGCCGGATATACGATTTTTAACGGGAGTGAGGAGTTTTCGCTGGAAGTCGGGGGGGATTTTCCACCGCTGATGGAGCGGGTTATCTATCGGTTGGCCCCCGGATCGTCGGAGTCCACGCTGCTGCCGCGCTGGCGTGCCAATGACAATGTCGTTCCCTTCAGCCAAGAGAGCCTCCGGGATACCCTGGCCCCCGGAGTCGAGAACGAAGCGGAAAAAGCCCTCGAGGTAATGAAATACGCACTCGCCACCACCGCCTACTACGACGCCGATTACTGCGAGACACTGCCCTGCGGCCGGCACCGTCCGCGGGTGGGGTATACCCTGATCCGGGCGCTCAATATCTACCCTTTCGACCAGTGCGGACCGGCCAACTTCACGCTGAAAAAACTGTTTCTCACGGCGGGGATTTCCAGCAACGATTTCAGGGGAACCCATCACCATTTCCAGCAGTCGTTCTATGACGGCGATTTTCGGCTCTTTGACATCGCCCCGCGGATGTACTGGCTCAACCGGGACAACGAGACCGTTGCCAGCCTGCGGAATATCGGGGAGGACCCCCACTGCAAACTTCGCGAACCCGGCAACCTCAACTCCTTCTTTCCCGGCGGGCCCAGCAGTGCCGCTTTCCGTACGGCCCACCGTCCGCACCGGATCGACTTATATTTGCGGCCCGGGGAGAACTTGGAGGTTGGCTGGATGAACAGGGGGCGCTGGTTCGAGTTATCCGGCCGTCGGAGACCGATTCCCCTGGCCCGGATTCCTCCCCGCTTCGGTAACGGGATGATTGAATACAGGCCCACCCTGGAAGGAGGGGCCTCTGTATTCGACAACCTGGAGATCCGGGGATCGAGCCTTCAAGCCCGGGACCCTTCCCGGCCCGCCGTCTTCATCTACCGGGTTACTTGTCCCTATATCTTCTCCGACGGCATCTTCAGCGGATTCTATACCGCCGGCGAACCCGGAGCGATCCGCCTATCCCTATCATTCGATCGCGGCCGGACCTGGACCAGAGTCTGGGAGAATCCGGGACTTGCCGGCCTGATGAAGGTCAGGCTCCGGGAACAGATCAGCGCCCGTTACGAGTACTGGCTCCGGGTTGAGCTGGATGCCGGGGGGGATAACGTATTGGAAGATCCGGTCGTTCGGACTGTTTTCGTAAATTCCGATCTAAGTCTGCCCGGAAGGCTGGCCCTGGGCGATAATCGGATTACCTTTGTCGCCGCCGAACCGAAGGTTCCTGTTCAGACCACTTGTACCTGGGTAGAAAGATACCGAACCGACCTGGGTGTCTCGCTGAACGCCCTGGATTACTACAATCTCGATTACGACCGGCACCGCAACCTCTGGGTTGTCCCCCCCGGCGGGTCGCGGCAGCTTGAGGTTGCCGTCGAAGGGAGGGCGCTGAAGGGTACGGTTTCGATCGAGGGTCTCCCCACCGACTGGTCGGTGACCCCATCCCAACAGGAGATCGCCGTCGCCGATGGAGCCGAACCGGCTTACACCGGATTCCTGGTCACCGCGCCGGAGCGAGCTGAAGGCCGGATTACTCCTCTTGAGGTGGTGGTCCGCGGAGAAGATCGGGAGCGGAGGGTGCCGGCGGAGGTATTGTCCGCCCGGTCCCCGCTGGTCCGTGAAGCTGAAGCCGCCGACGGAATGTCGGAGGAGGTCGAAATCCTCGAAATCCCTGACGCCAGCGGGCGGCGGGCGGTACTCTTTGCCGGCCGGGGCGAACTGGAGTTCGATCTTGATCCTGCCGAGGGCGGGACCTACGCTCTCTGGCTGCGGGCACGCTGGGAGCCGAACGCCCGGGCGAGGTTGTTTCTCGACTCGGGCGAAGGGGGGCTCCGCGAAGTTATTGCCCGCCGGTTGTTCGGGGTTCGGGACTGGACCGATACCACGTACGGATTTACCAAGGGGTTCCTCCATCATCCCGGCGACGGGAATTTCGAACACTGGGCCTGGTACCGGATTCCGGAGGTCGCGGTTCCGGCCGGCCGTCGGAGATTGACGCTGATAGCCGAGGCCGGGGCCTACCTCGACGCGCTATTGCTGCTCCCCGAGACGCCCGGGATGAACCGGGCGGGGATGAATCTCTTCCACAACTGGAACTACGGCGTGGCAACGGCGGATTGGGAGTCGAACGTGATTCCGGATTTCCGGTTCTAAACCGTGTTTTTGGATACGGCACTGGCTTATGAGCGAGACCGCGTCGAACTCAACGCCCCGGCCGCCCGCTTCGCTGGAGAGGGTAGGGTTGCTCCCCCCTATCTTATGCTCTCTCCTGGTGGCCTATGGAGTCGCGGCGTTTCTTACCATACTGCTCAGCCTGACCGGAGCCCGGATAACCACCCTGACCGCCTGGCTGATCGTCGCTGTCTCGGTAGTGCCGTCATTCCTCTACTTCCGACGGTTTCGCTCGCCGGATGGGGGCAGAACCGGCTACGGTTTAACCGCCGGGGAGCGGCGGTTGCTGGGGGCGGGACTTTTATTTTACCTGCTGCTCTGGC
>PWXJ01000276.1 GCA_003561965.1 PVC group bacterium | reverse complement strand
GCCGGCTCGCAGAGCCGCCGCCATTGATTCGTCTTTCATGCGTGGGGTACACCCCTCGGCCCGCGCGCACCGCTCCGGTTCTCGGGCGCCCTCAACCCTCGACGGCGAACTGGACGCGGATCACCACTTCCTTGGCGTCGGGGTGGTTCGTCTCCAGCAATACCTGCCCCAAGGGGGCCACCTCGGTGCCCAGCCGGCTGAGCGGGGCCGCTCCCTTGGGCACCTCGATCGTCACCGGAATCTGCGTAGCGCGGTCTCCCAACCGCCTCGGTTCGCCGAACGATACGGTCAAGAATCCCGGGTCGACTTCCTTCACGCCGAAGGTGACCGCGTCGTGCAGGGGACCGCTGACAACGAGGTTGAGCGTGCGGCGCCCCCCTTGTGCCGCGTTGACCATTCCCATCCTTAAAACGCTCAACTCGGCGTTCCAATCTCGCCCGAAGACAGATATGTCGCTGGCCACCATTCCCCTGACGGGGATCACCAGCTCCCGTTTGCCTTCCAACGAAGTATGCAGGCGGATTCTCTGCTGAAACGCCCCTAAAGGCAACCCGGGTTTTACGGTGACGTGGACGAGATACCCCCCGAAGGCGTCGTCCTTTTCCGCGACCTGTTCGGCCGGCATGGGCTCGATGTCCACTTGAAAGCGGTCGGCGGTCGGCGGGTTGTGGAAACCGACGTCCACGATCTCCACCTCTTCCGGGAGAAAGCGATAGAGGTGTACCGTCGCGGATGCCGGCTCCCCGGCGGCGATGCGGCTGAAGGTGATTTCGGGAGGCTCGGGTTGGAGGGCGGCGCGGAATTCCCCCTTCACGGTGAGGACCACACGTGGGGTTTCCGGATCGTTGGTCTCCAGCATCGCCGTCTCTTCGTAGGGGCCGAACTCGCTGTCGGCGTGCCAGTCGAGCCGAGCCGTCGTCGAGCTGCCGGGGGGTACGGTCTTTTCCTTCAGTTCGCCGATCGTGCAGGCGCACGTCGTGGAGAGGACCCTCAACTCAAGGGGTGCGTCGCCCGTGTTGCGGATGGTGAATTCATGACTCCCCTCCGCCCGGCTGTCCATCACACCGAACTCGTGGATCGGTTCGTCCACCTCCACGCGCGGCCGCGCGCCCGTGGCCGGGATCGCAGCCGGTTCGGCTGCTCTGCGCTCTGCGGTGCCGCTGCCACCGGCGAGCAGGTCGTCGCCGTTGTCGCTACGGGTCTGGTAGTAGCCGATGCCGATACCGACCACCAGCCCCAGGGCAACCGTCGAGCCTACGATTTGCCAGGTCTTCATCATCGCAACCTTGGAACGCCAAGAGTGATTGGTCCGGTGAAGCGCACCGGGCCGACTCGCGACCCAGTCGCGTTGTTGACAAGGATACCGACCGGATGGGATGCTCTTCGGCCCGCGAGCTTCAGCGGCCCCCTCCCGGCCGCCCAGCGCG
The DNA here is from genome assembly GCA_003561965.1 of PVC group bacterium. Classification (GTDB taxonomy): domain Bacteria; phylum Auribacterota; class Erginobacteria; order Erginobacterales; family Erginobacteraceae; genus Erginobacter. The sequence continues at coordinate 4,218 of PWXJ01000276.1, read as the reverse complement.
CCCTCCCTATTATGGGCTATTCTCCCCAGTCGGCAAAGCGGTCGGCCGGTCCCTGCCGGATGTGCCCATTCAGCGACAAACCAGAGTCCGGGTCAGCCGGTAATACGCTCGAGCCGCTGCCGGAGTTCGGCGGGCAGCTTCTTGTCGGGATGCGGGGTCAGTCGGTCGAGGCGGAGGGCCCGGTCGGCCTCTCGGCGTGCAGCATCTCTATCGCCCGACACTTTCAGGGCCACGGCCAGTTTGCCGCGCGTGGTGGCACTGTTCGGGTAGAGCTCGACGGCGCGATGGAGACTGCCCACGGCTTCTTCGGCGCGCGAGCCATCCCCGCTGTGTTGGTAAACGGCGAGGAGCCGGGTCCCATGGAGCTCCCAGGCCCCGCTGTTGTGGGGAAGCAGATCCAACACCTTCCGGCTCGCCGCTTCAAAGCCGGCAAGGTGCTCCGCCGAAGGGGCTTCGCTCCAGCGTTGGAAGTGCCAGGCTGCCAGGTACGACCAGGGGTCTGCCGCAAGCGGATCGGCGGCGGCGGCCGCCGATTCCAGCCTGGCGTCCACCCCGGGATCGGAGAAGAGCGAACGGTTGCCGCCGGGGCCGGCGTTGGCGGAATGAAAGGTCGGGAAGAGAAAATTCTCCGCGTCGGGGTAGTCGCCCCACCAGGAGAGGTAGAAGAGGTCGAAATCCCCGGCGTTGAGGGCGTGGAGGAAGGAACTCCACTCCCGCTGGACCAGGACCACCTCGACCCCGGCCTCCCGGAGGTAGGACTGGATCACCTCGGCGATGGTCAGGACCTCCCGGTCGGACTTGAAGACGAAGTCGGCCCGCAGGGGCAGCTCGACCCCGGCCTCCTCGAGCAGTTCCCGGGACCGGGCCGGGTCGTAGGAGTAGCCCTCCCGGACCGGGGGGAGGAGACCGGGGGGGACCGGGCCGGCGGCCGGGACCGCCCGGTCCTCGAGGATGGCCGAGACGATCCGTTCCCGGTCGAGGGCGTAATTCAAGGCCCGCCGGACCCGGGGGTCGTCGAAGGGCGGGCGGCGGCAGTTGAAGCCCAGGTAGTAGGTGTTGAGCCCGACCCGGCTGGAGACCAGGTCCCGCCAGGGGGCGGTGGTGGTGTAGCGGCGGTACTCGGCCCGGGGGACCTCGAGCAGGTCGAGGTTGCCCCGCTCGTATTCCACCACCGCGGTCAGGGTCTCGGGGATCACCCGGTAAACCACCCCGGCCAGTTCCGGGGGGCCCTCGAAGTAATCGGGGTTGCGGACCAGGACCAGCCGGTTCTGCCGCCGCCACCGGCGGAGGCGGAAGGGCCCGGTCCCCACCGGCCGGCCGGCGAAGTCGGGACCGGGGCCCTCGACCGCCTCCCGGGGAACGACCGCGCAGCTGGGAAGGGCCAGGTAATAGAGGAAGAGCCCGGACGGCCGGACCAGCTCGATCTCGACCACCCCGGGGGAGGGAGACCGGATCCCGGGAAGGTCCGCCGCGGCCCCGGACCGGAACTCCTCGGCGCCCTTCACCCCCTCCAGCAGCCAGAACCTCGGCGAGTTGACCCCGGGGTCGAGGAGTCGGCGGAGGGAGTAGATCACGTCTTCCGCCGCCAGTTCCCGCCCGGAATGGAAGCGGACCCCTTCCCGGAGGCGGAAGCGGTACCGGGTCCCGTCGGGGGAGATCTCCCAGTCGCGGGCCAGGTCGGGGACGATCTCCCCTTCCAGATTGAACCGGACCAGGTTGTTGAAGATCTTGGCCGCCACCGCCCCCCCGGGAACATCGACGATAAAGGCCGGGTCGAGGGTGGAGAGGTCGTCGTTGAGCCGCAGGCGGAGAAATTCGGCCTCCTCCGCGCTCTCCGGGGAAGGGCCGCAGCCGGCGAGGAGCCCGAGGCTGAATACCAGTAACGCAAGCGGACGGAGGATTTTCACAGGAAGACCCCCGGGAGCCGGCCGGTATGGCCGGAAGGTTCGACCACGGTCCGGCCGTTGACGATGACGTACTCGATCCCCTCCGGGTAGTTCAGGGGCTCTCGGTAGGTGGCCCGGGGTCGGACCTTCTCCGGGTCGAAGAGCGTCAGGTCGGCCGCCGCCCCCTCCCGGATCACCCCCCGGTCGGCCAGGCCGAGCTTGGCCGCCGGGAGACCGGTCATCTTGTGAACCGCCCCGGGCAGGGTCAGGGTGCCGTCCCGGACGAAATCCCCCAGGACCCGGGGGAAGGTCCCGAAAGTCCGGGGGTGGGGAAAGCCCCGGGAGAGGGGCCCGCTGACCGCCCGGGCCGAGGCGTCGGAAGCGACCATCGCGTAGGGCTTGGCCAGGACCCGGACCAGGTTGTCGGAACTCATCCCGAAGAAGAGGGCCGCCACCGCCAGTTCCTCCTCGACCAGGAGAGAGAAGAACAGTTCGGACGGATCCACCCCCCGGAGCCGGGCTGCCTCGTCGAGGTTCAGGCCCTCCAGTTCCCGGTTGTCCGGACCGGAGACCCGGGAGATCAGCACCGCCTCCCAGTCCTCGCGGTCGATCTCCTGCCGGAGCCGTTTTCGGGTCGCCGGGTCCTTCAAGCGTTTCAGCTCGGCTTCCGGGCCGCCGGCGACCGCCCAGGGCGGCAGGAGGATGTCGAGGTCGGTGGCCGAAGCCAGGTAGGGGTAGCGGTCGCAGTGGACGGCCAGACCCTCCCCCCGGGCCGCCTCGATCCGTTCCAGGCACCTCTCCAGGCGCCCCCAGTTCCTCCGCCCCTGGGCCTTGAGGTGGGCGATCTGGAGCGAGACCCCGGTCTCCCGGGCCAGGGCCAGGGCCTCCCCGACCGACTCCTCGACCCGGTCGGACTCGTCGCGGATATGGGTGCTGTAGATGCCTCCGGCCTCGGCCACCGGTCGGAGGAGCCCGGCCAGTTCCTCGAAGCCGGTGAAGACCCCGGGGGGATAGACCAGCCCGGTCGAGATACCCCGGCTCCCCGCCTCCAGCTCCCTCTCCAGGAGGGCCCGCATCTTCTTCATCTCCTCCCTTGAGGCGGCCCGCTCGCCGTAGCCGACCACCGAACCGCGGAGGTTGCCCTGCCCGGTCAGGGGAACCAGGTTGACCGCGGTCCCCCGCTCCCGGACCCGGCCGCGGTAGCCCTCCAGGTCGGCCCAGTCGATCTGCAGGTCGCGGTTCTTGTTCCGCTCCCGGGCCCGGGCCAGCTTCTCCCCGGCCAGGGGGGAGGCCGAGGTCCCGCACATCCCGATCGCCTCGGTGGTCACCCCCTGGCGGACCTTGCCCTCCGCCCGGGGGTCGATCAGGATGGTGAAGTCGGAGTGGGAGTGGATGTCGATGAATCCGGGGGCGACCGCCAGCTCCGCCGCCTCGATAACCCGGTCCGCTTCCGCCCGGGGAAGGTCGCCGACCGCGGCCAGGCGGTCCCCGGCGACCCCGAGGTCGGCCCGGCGGGCCGGACCCCCGGTCCCGTCGATCACCGTCCCGCCCCGGATCAGGAGCGAGAACCGGCCGGGAAGGTCCCGGGGCGGGGCCGGGGTTCTGGATTCCTGAGATCCGGTCATCTACTGAAAGCGGTCGGGTTCGGCCGGCCGGGGCCGGCCTTACATCGATTCCGGGGCCTCGACCCCGAGCAGCCCCAGACCCTCGGCCAGGACCATCTGGACACCGCGGGAGAGGGCCAGCCGGGCGGCGGTCAGCTCGCGGTCGCCGGAGATCACCCGGTGCCCGCTGTAGTAGACGTGGAAGAGCGAGGCCACCTCTTCCAGGTAGGCGGGGATCAGGTGGCAGCTCCTCCCCCGGGCGGCGGACTCCACCTGCCCGGGGAAGAGCAGCAGCTTCCGGACCAGTTCCAGCTCCCCGGGTTCGGCCAGGGGCGAGAGGTCGACCCCGGTGAAGTCGGGGAGTTCTTCCCCGGTCAGCTCCCGGTACTTCCGGAAGATCGAGTTGATCCGGGCGTGGGCGTACTGGACGTAATAGACCGGGTTGTCGCTGGTCTTCTTCCGGGCCAGCTCGAGGTCGAAGTCGAGGTGGCTCTCCTTCCGGCGACGGACGAAAAAATAACGGGCGGCGTCCTTGCCCACCTTGTCCAGGACCTGGCGGAGGGAGATGAACTCTCCCTGCCGGGTCGACATCGAGAGTTTCTTCTTTCCCTCGTAGAGGGTGCTCAGCTGGACGATCACCACCTCGAGGATCTCCGGGTCGAGACCGAGGGCGGCCATCGCCCCCTTGAGGCGGGCGATGTAGCCGTGGTGGTCGGGGCCCCAGAAAT
>PWXJ01000303.1 GCA_003561965.1 PVC group bacterium | reverse complement strand
TCTCCCCTGCAGCTTCTGACAGAGAAAGCTCCTGGTATTAACCCTCGAATATTGGACTTGCCTCCGATAGATTTATGCTCTTTATTGCCTCAAGGGGTAAACGATGTACCCAGCGTGCCCGCCCCCTCCCCACATTTAACTTGGTCCCCGCGCCGTTCCTGTAGTAATATTTCCCTCTGTTTGCCGGCCGCAATCACCCCCGGGAAATCAGTACCGATGTACCTCAAGAAACTGGAACTCAACGGGTTCAAGTCGTTCGCCGACAAGACCACCCTGAAGATCCTCCCCGGGATCACCGCCATCGTCGGGCCCAACGGCTGCGGGAAGACCAACATCGTCGACGCCATCAGCTGGGTCCTCGGCGAGCAGCGGATCCGGCTGCTCCGCGGCTACAAGATGGAGGACGTGATCTTCAGCGGCACCTCCGGCCGGGAGTCGGTGGGGATGGCCGAGGTCACCCTGACCTTCGATAACTCCGACGGCCGCCTCCCGGTCGAGTACTCGGAGGTCGCCATCTCCCGCCGCCTCTACCGCTCCGGGGAGAGCGGGTACTTCCTCAACAAGCAGCCCTGCCGCCTCCGCGACATCAACGAACTCCTGCTCGGCACCGGCCTCGGGGCCCGGGCCTACTCCCTGGTCGGCCAGGGGAGGATCGACCAGATTCTCTCGGCCCGCCCGGAAGAGCGGCGGGAACTGCTCGAGGAGGCCGCCCAGGTCAGCCGCTACCGGAAGAAGAAGGAAGAAGCCCTGCGGAAACTCGAGCAGACCCAGGCCAACCTCCTCCGGCTGGAAGACATAATGAAGGAGGTCAAGCGCCAGCTCTCGGTCGCCGAACGCCAGGCCCGCCAGGCCGAGCGATACCGGGAGTGCCGCGACCGGCTCCGGGAACTGGAAATCCGGGCCGGCTCGCTGGAACTGGCCCGGATCCGAATCCGGACCCGGCAGCTGACGGAGGAGAAGGAAAAGAGCCGCGGGAAGTACCGGGCCCTGGAGGAGGAGTTGGAGGCGCTGGAGGAAGAACTCTCCGGTCTCCGGCTCCGGCGGCGGGAGCGGGGGGAGGCCCTCTCCGCCGGGCGGGGGGAACTGATCGAGAAGCGGGCCGAGATCGACAAGAAGCGCCACCGGATCGAACTCAACGCCGAGCGGGGCGGGGAGCTGAAGCACGAACGCGAGCGGCTGGCCGAGGAGATCACCCGGCTGACCGCGGGCCGGGAGGCGGGGCTGAAGGAAGCGGAGGATCTGGCCTCCCGCCGGGAAGAACTGGCGGCCGCCAACCGGGAGCTGGCGGGAAAGCTCCGGCAGCGGGAAGAGGAACTCGAATCGCTGCGAAACTCCCGGGCCGCGGTCGAGAAACGGCTCGCCGCCCTCCAGTCCCAATCCCTGGAGGCTTCCCGCCGGGAAGGCAACCTCCGCAACGAGCTGCTCGGCCTCCGGGCCGGGGGGAAGGAGCGGACCCTCCGGAAGCGGAAGCTCGAGGTCGAAGGGGAGAGGATCGCCGAGGAAGCGGCGGAGCTGAAAGCCGAGATCGCCGAAAAGGAACCTCTGCTGGCCCGGCTGGAGAGCGAACTGGCCGGATTACGGGAAGCCGGGGAGAGAGCCCGGGAGGCGGTCTCCGGCCGGGAAGAGGAACTCCGCGGACTCCGCCGGCGGAAGGAAGAGACCCTCCTGGCGATCGGGGAGCGGGAGTCGGATAAGCGCCTCCTCCTCGACCGGCAAGGCGCCGAGCCCGCCACGGCTGCCGGTTTGCTGGTCTCCGCCGCCGCCCGCCCGGAGCCGGGGCTGGAGGGCGTCGTCGGGCGGCTGGAAGACTTCGTCTCCTTCGCCCCGGGGAGCGAGCGGCTTCTTCGTTCCGCTCTCGGGGAGAAGCTCCGGGCGGTGGTCGTCACCGACGGCCCGGCGGCCCGGGCGGCGCTCTGGTTCCTCCGGGAACGGGAGGCCGGACCGGTCCGGCTGTTGGTCCTCGCCTGGCTCCGCCGGGCCGCCCGGGCGGCGTCCCAAACGGATTCCCCATCCGGCCTCGCCCTCCAGGAACCCCTCTCCGGCTTGGAAGGCGTTCTCCTGGAAGGCATTAGCCGGGTCGAAGACCTCTCCCTCGATTCCCGGGGTGAAGATTTCCACCCCGCCGCCCGCCAGGTCGCGCCCGACGGGACCGCCCTCTTACCACCCGGGATGGTCTTCTGGCCGGGGACGGAGGACCCGGCCTCCGGACTCAGCCTGGAGGAGATCGAAAAAGACCTGGCCCGCCTGGCCTCCGAGAGGGATGAGGTGGAGGCCGGGGAGAGGGAGTGCCTGGCCGCTCTCCGCGACTCCAGGGAGAGAGCGGAGCGGGCGGTCGCCGACCTCCACCGGCGGGAGATGGAGGCGGCCCTCAGCCGCAGCGAGCAGGAACGCCGGACCCAGGCCCTGAGAAAACTCGAGCTGAGCCGGGAGGCCGTCTCCGGGGAGATTACCGCCCTGGAGGAGGAAGACCGGCAGGCCACCGGCCGCCTGAAGCAGCTGGAACTGGAACTGGAAGGACTTCCCAGCCGAAACCAGGTCGAGGAGTCGGAGCTGGTCTCCCTCCGGGAGGAGCTGGCCGACCGGACCCGGGATCTCTCCGCGCTGGAAGGGGAACTGACCGACCTGAAGATCGCGCTGGCCTCCTCCCGGGAGCGGGAGGACAGCCTGGCCCAGCGGCTCGAGCGGCTGGAGGTGGAGAACCGCGATCGGGAGGGACTGCTGGAATCCCGGAGCCTCCGGATCGAGGAAGACCGGGACCGGGAAGCGGCCCTGAAGGAGGAGACCGCCCGGCTCAAGGAGGAGATCTCCGGCCTGGAAGAAGAGGTCGAGGCCGTCCGGGTCTCGATCGCGGCCCTGGAAGAGGAACTGGGTCTCCTCAACCGGCAGTGCGAGGAGAAGGAAGCGGCCGTCCGGAAGATCCGGCCCCGCTTCCAGGAGGTCCAGGAGAGCCTCGGCTCCCAGGATGTCTCCCTGGCCGAATTGAGGATCAGGGAACAGGAGGTCTGCCGCCGGGTCCGGGAAAAATACCACCTGGAGCTGGACGAGATCGAGCCGCCGGAGGGGGAAGTCGACCGGGAGGCCCTGCTGGACGAGGTCGAGTCGCTCCGGGGAAAGATGGAGCGGATGAGCAACGTCAACCTGGCCGCCCTCGAGGAGAAAGACGGCTACCAGGAGCGCTTCAGCCACCTGACCGAGCAATATGACGATCTCGAGGCGGCCGCCCGGGATATCGAGGAGGCGATCACCAGGATCAACGTCACCGCCCGGGAGAAGCTCCAGGTCACCTACGATACCGTCCGCTCCCACTTCCGGGAGATCTTCTCCCGTCTCTTCGGCGGGGGGAAGGCCGACCTGATCCTTGATAACGAGAAGGATATCCTGGAATCCGGTCTCGACATCATCGCCCAGCCCCCGGGGAAGAAACTCTCCCATATCTCGCTGCTCTCCGGCGGGGAGCGGGCGCTGACCACCATCGCCCTGATCTTCGCCCTCTTCAAGGTCCAGCCCAGCCCCTTCTACATCCTCGACGAGATCGACGCCCCCCTCGACGAGGCCAATATCGTCCGCTTCATCTCCCTGCTCAAGGATCTGGTCCGGGAGGCCCAGTTCATCATCGTTACCCACAACAAGCGCTCGATCAGCGAGGCCGACATCCTCTACGGGATCACGATGGAAGAGTCCGGCGTCTCCAAGGTCGTCTCCGTCCGCCTCGCCTCCCCCGACGAGGAAAAGCCCGGAGAAGAAGAATAGTTGACTATTCCCCATTCCCCATTCCCCATTCCCAATTTCCCCCTTGCCATTTGCCCTCCGATACGGTAGATTGAGCATACATAATCTTCGGGGCAGGGTGAGATTCCCGACCGGCGGTGAAAGCCCGCGAGTCCCTTCGGGGACTGAACCGGTGAGATTCCGGTGCCGACGGTAAAGTCCGGATGAGAGAAGATACCCGGTCGGCGGACCGTTTCCTGCTCCGGAGGTAACTCTCCGGAGTATTTTTATGGGCAAATTCAGTTCCATAGCCGAGCTGGTCGGGGACCTCAAGGCCGGCCGGATGATCATCCTGGCCGACGACGAGAACCGGGAGAACGAGGGCGACCTGGTGATGGCCGCCGAAAAGGTCACCCCGGAAGCGGTCAACTTTATGATCTCGAAGGGCCGGGGCCTGGTCTGCGTCCCGATGACCCCGGAGCGGCTGACCGCCCTCGGCCTGGAGCCGATGGTCAGGAACAATCGCGACAGTTACGGCACCGCCTTCACGGTCTCGGTTGACGCCGCCGCGGGGATCACCACCGGGATCTCGGCCGCCGACCGGGCCCGGACCATCTCGATCCTCGCCGATCCCGCCCGGGGACCGGAGGATATCGTCTCCCCCGGGCACGTCTTCCCCCTCGAGGCCCGACCGGGCGGGGTCCTGGTCCGGGCCGGCCACACCGAGGCGGCGGTCGACCTGACCCGGATGGCCGGACTGGCACCGGCCGGGGTGATCTGCGAGATCATCAACGACGACGGCTCGATGGCCCGTCTCCCCCAGCTCGAGGGGTTCGCCCGGGAACACGGCTTGAAGCTGGGCACCGTCGCCGACCTGATCCAGGAACGCCGTTCCCGGGAGAAACTGGTCCAGCAGACGGTCACCGCCCGGATGCCCACCGCCTACGGGGACTTCACCCTCAAGCTCTTCACCTCCTCGGTGGACAACCACCGTCCCCACCTGGCCCTGGTGATGGGCGAGGTGGCGGGGAAGGAGGATGTCCTGGTCCGGGTCCACTCCAAGTGCCTGACCGGGGATATCTTCCGTTCCGCCCGCTGCGACTGCGGCGACCAGCTTCAGTTTGCCCTGAAAAGGATCGCCGAGGAAGGCCGGGGGGTGGTTCTCTATATGGACCAGGAGGGCCGGGGGATCGGCCTGGAGAGCAAGCTCCAGGCCTACGCCCTCCAGGACCGGGGACTGGACACCGTGGAGGCCAACGAGGAACTCGGCTTCGAGGCCGACCTCCGGGAGTACGGGATCGGGGCCGAGATCCTGCGGGAACTCGGTCTCACCAGCATCCGGCTGATGACCAACAACCCCCGCAAGATCGTCGGCCTGGAAGGCTACGGCCTGAGCATTACCGGGATCGTCCCCGTCAAGATCCCCCCCGGCCAGTATAACTCCCACTACCTCCAGACCAAGAAGGAGAAGATGGGACATCGGTTGTAGGCAGTGGGGAGTAGGCAGTGGGCAGTGGGGAGTAGGCAGTGGGCAGTGGGGAGTAGGCAGTGGTAATCAGTGGCAAAAAAAGAGGGCGAGGGGGGGAGAGATCAGTGAAGATCAGTGAAGATTCGTGGTTAAAAAAGAGGGGGGTGAGGCGGGGGAGCTATAAAGGAAATTAGTGGTAATCAGTGTAATTAGTGGTTAAAAAGGGGCCGAGGCGGGGGAGAGATCAGTGAAGATCAGTGAAGATTAGTGGTTAAAAAGAGGGGGGTGAGGCGGGGAGATATAAAGGTCAATTAGTGGTAAATAAGTGCACCAAGGAGGTCAGAGATGAAAGTGTATGAAGGCAAGTTAAACGCCGCCGGGTTGCGGTTCGGTATCGTGATCAGCCGGTTCAACGAATTCATTACCCGCAAGCTCCTGGAGGGGGCCATCGACGCCCTGAAGCGCAACGGGGCTTCGGAAGAGGAGATCGCCGTCGCCTGGGTCCCCGGGGCCTGGGAGATCCCCCCGGCCGCCGCCCGGATGGCCGGTTCCGGCGGTTACGACGCCGTGATCTGTCTTGGCGCGGTGATCAAGGGGGCCACCGCCCACTGGCAGTACATCAGCGCCCAGGTCACCCGGGGTATCGCCGGCGTCGCCGCCCAGGCCCCCGTCCCGGTCTCCTACGGGGTGATCACCCCCGACACCCTGGAACAGGCGATCGAGCGGGCCGGGACCAAGGCCGGGAACAAGGGGTTCGACGCGGCGATGGCCGCCATCGAGATGGCCAACCTCTTCAAGGAACTGGCCTGAACGCTATGGGTCACCGGAGACAGGCCCGGGAACTGGCTCTCCAGTTCCTTTACGGTTACGAGTTCCGCCGGGAGGACCGGGAAGCGGCATTGGCCGAGTTCCGGGCCGACCGGCGGTCTCCGGAGCCGGTCCGCCGGTTCGCCGAAGAACTGGTTTCGGGTGTCCTGGAACACCTGGAAGAACTCGACCGCCTGATAACCGGGCACGCCCGCCACTGGAAGCTGGAACGGCTGGCCCTGGTCGACAAGCAGATCCTCCGCCTGGCCCTCTACGAGCTCTACTACCGGGATGATATCCCCGCCCCGGTCACGATCAACGAGGCGGTGGAGATCGCCAAGACCTTCTCCACCCCCCAGTCCGGCCGCTTCGTCAACGGGATCCTTGACCGGGTCCGGGAAGAACTGGGAAAAGATGACCGATAACCCCGAAAACCGCCGGGCCGACCTCCACCTCCACACCCTGGCCTCCGACGGCGCCGATTCGGTCGTCCAGGTGCTGGAGACCTCCCGCCGGGAGGGTCTGGCGGCCGTCTCGATCACCGACCACGACTCGGTCGGCTCGGTCGCCGAAGCGGTCTCCCTCGGACCGGAATACGGGGTCGAGGTCGTCCCCGGGATCGAGATCTCGGTCGACCTGGGCGAGGCCGAGATGCACCTGCTGGGATACTTCATCGACTACCGCGACCGGGAGCTGCTGGCCCGGCTCTCCTACCTCCGGGATATCCGCTCGCGGCGGGCCGCCCGGATGCTGGAGATCCTGGCCGGGATGGGGATCCCCCTGGACCTGGAAGCGCTCCTCCCCGGCCAGATCACCGGTTCGGTCGGCCGTCTCCACATTGCCCTGGCCCTGGTCCGGGCAGGACACGTCAGGAGCCCCGGGGAGGCCTTCGCCCGGTACATCGGCAACGACGGCCCGGCCTACGTCCCCAAGCTGAAACTCGAGGTCCCCGAGGCGATGGATATGATCCTCCGGGCCGGGGGGGTCCCGGTCCTGGCCCACCCGGGACAGTTCAACCGCGACGAGATGATCCCCGACCTGATCGACCGCGGGCTGGCCGGGCTGGAGGCTTATTACCCCTCCCACTCCCGTTTCGAAGTCAATCACTACCTGGAGCTGGCCCGGCACTACGGCCTGGTGGCCACCGGCGGTTCCGACTTTCACGGTCTGAACAAGGAGAACGTCCGGATCGCCGCCGCCGTCGCACCCTATTCGGCGGTGGAGGAGCTGCGGACCCGCGCCGCCGCCGTCCGGGAGAAGTCAAGATGCCTGAAGACCTGAAAACCGGCTTGAGCAAGACCCGGCGGGCCCTGAAGGGGCGCCTCTCCCGCTGGCTGGGAAAGAAGGGGAGGCTCTCCGAGGATTTCTGGGACGACTGGGAAGCCGCCCTGATCGAGGTCGATCTCGGGGTGGAGACGACCCTGGAACTGCTGGAGAAAGTCCGGGGGGAGAGCGAGAGAGAGAAGGACCCGACCCCCGAGTCGGTCCGGGAACGCCTGGCCGGCGAACTGACCGCCCTGCTGGCGGAACATTCCCGGCCCCTGCCCGCCCCCCCGCCGCCCGGGACCGGCCCGGTGGTGATTATGATGACCGGGGTCAACGGCACCGGGAAGACGACCACGATCGCCAAGCTGGCGAAGAAACTGGCCGCCGGCGGTTCCCGGGTCCTCCTGGCCGCCTGCGACACCTACCGGGCCGCCGCCATCGAGCAGCTGGAGATCTGGGCGGAGCGGCTCTCGCTGGAAGTCGTCCGCCACCAGTACGGCGGCGACCCGGCGGCGGTCGCCTTCGACGCCCTCCAGGCCGCCGCCGCCCGGGACTGCGATTACCTGATTCTCGACACCGCCGGCCGCCTCCACACCCAGGGACCGCTGATGGAGGAACTGGCCAAGATCGTCCGGGTCCTGAGAAAGACCCGGGAGTCGGCCCCCGAAGAGGCCTACCTCTGCCTCGACGCCACCTTCGGCCGCAACGGGCTGGCCCAGGCCGAGAGTTTCGCCTCCGTCCTCCCCCTGACCGGGGTGATCCTGACCAAGCTCGACGGGACCGCCCGGGGCGGCACCGTGGTCTCGATCCAGCGGGAACTCGGCCTCCCGGTGGTCGCCCTCGGGATCGGCGAAACCCCGGACGACCTGGCCGAGTTCGACCCCGAAGAATTCGTCAAAGCCCTGCTTCAGGGTCTCGCCGAATGACCGCCGCCCCGAAAATCCCCATTTTACGACGTCCTTGTTCCCAGGTCTCCTTTTGGTCCTTTCCGTCTTTTAAGTCCTTTCTCTGCCGTTACTGATGCCCAGCCAAGATAGCCATTTTATGTCCCGCGCCCTGGCCCTGGCCGCCCGGGGGGGGAGGGCCGTCCGGCCCAACCCCCGGGTGGGCGCGGTCCTGGTCCGGGACGGGGAGATCATCGCCGCCGGCTACCACTCCCGGTTCGGCGGGCCCCACGCCGAGGCCCGGGTCCTGGAGAAAGCCGGCCCCGTCGCCCGGGGGTCGGTGCTCTACGTCAGCCTCGAGCCCTGCTCCACCAAAGGCAAGACCCCCGCCTGTACCTCGGCCATCATCGACGCCGGCGTCCGCCGGGTGGTGATCGGCTGCCGGGACCGGAGCCCGGAGAACGGCGGCCGGGCGGAGGGGATCCTGAAAAAGGCGGGGATCGCCGTCACCACCGGGGTCCGGGAGGAGGAAGCTTTCGCGATCAACCGGGATTTCTTCACCTGGGTGGCCCGCCGCCGCCCCTACACCACCCTGAAGCTGGCCCTCTCCCTGGACGGCCGGATCGCCACCCGCTCTGGTGACTCCCGCTGGATCAGTTCGCCGGCCAGCCGGAAGTACGGCCATTACCTGCGGAGCCTTGCCGACGCCGTCCTGGTCGGAGCGAAGACCGTGATCCGAGACGACCCCCTCCTTACCGTCCGGAAGGGCTGCCGCCACCCGGACCTGAAACGGGTGATCCTGGAGGGGAAAACCCGAATCCCCCTCACCTCCCGGCTCCTCTCCGGGAGCGGCGGGGGGGAGGTCATCCTGGCCGCCTCCCGTCCGCTCCCCGCCGCCCGGGCCCGGAAGCTGGCCGCCCGGGGGATCACCTGCCTGGAACTCCCCTCCCGCTCCAACCGGGTCAACCTGGGGAAGCTCTTCCGCCGGCTGGCCGAAAGGGGGTTGATGAGGATCCTGGTCGAAGGGGGAGGGGAGACCGCCGCCGCCGTCCTGGAAGCCGGACTGGTCGACGAGGTCCATTTCTTCATCGCCCCGATAATCATCGGCGGCCGCTCCGCCCGCCCCGCCCTCGGCGGCCGGGGCGCGAACCTGATCCGGGAGGCCCGGCGACTCCGGGGTCTCCGGGTCGAGCGCCTCTCCGCCGACATCCACGTCTCCGGATTCTTAAGTGATGATTGATCTTTCCTCCCGCAACCCCTTATAATGCGGGCTTGGGAAAGGAAATCTTTATCGGAATAACGTATTACAAATCAACAATTCACTATTCCCCATTCCCCATTCCCCATTCCCCATTCCCCATTCACCATTCACCATTCCCCATTCCCCATTCCCCAACCCACACCCCAGGAGCGATAAACTATGTTCACCGGAATAATCCAGCAGACCGGCACCGTCATCTCCCGTTCTCCCGGCCGGATAACGATCGACGCCGGGTCACTGGCCGGGGAGTGCCGCCCCGGCGACAGCCTGGCGGTCAGCGGGGTCTGCCTGACCGTGGTCGAGATCGCCGTCCCCCGGCTGACGATGGACGTCCTCAAGGAGACCGAGGAGCGGACCAACCTCTTCTACCTGGAGCCGGGAGACCGGGTGAACCTGGAGCCGGCCCTGAAAGCCGGGGAGGGGTTCGGGGGCCACTTCGTCACCGGTCACGTTGACGGTCTGGCCAAGCTTCTCGACCGCCGCCGGGCCGGACGCGACTGGATATTGACGGTCCGGATCCCCGCCGACCAGGAGAACTTCGTGGTCGGCAAAGGTTCGATCACCCTCGAGGGGGTGAGCCTGACCGTAACCGGGCTGGAGGGGGACGAGGTCTCGGTCCACGTCATCCCTTACACTTTCTCCCACACCAACCTCTCCGAGAAGCCGGTCGGCGGACTGCTCAACCTGGAGACCGACCTGATTGGTAAGTACGTGGCCCGCTGGATGGAGGGGGCGGACGAGCCCGCCAATTCGATCGACATCGGCTTTCTCGAGGAGATGGGGTTTATGTGAGATGGAACTCCCCTCCCGCGCCTGGAGATGGGTCAGGGTCAACCCCCTGTCCGCCTTCATCCTCCTCTCGGTGGGGATCCACCTGGTCGTCTTCGGCATCCTCTCCCTCCGGAGAGATCCCGACCGGCCCGACCGGGATCTGATCCGGATTGACCTGCGCGATCCATCCCTGGAAGATATTTTTGAGGAAGCTGACCCCGAACCACTTCTCGAACCTCTCCCCGAACCCGCCGCCGACCCCCCGCCCCCGGAAGAAATCCAAATTCCGGAGGAACTTCCGCTCCCGGAAGAGCCGCCCCCGGCCGTGCTCCCGGAGCCCCTCCCGGCCGCGGAAGTCGCCCTGCCAAAACCCCCCGCCGCCCCGGAGGAGCCGGAGGACCCCCACACCCGAATCCTGCCGGATTACATCTCCGCCCTCCAGGCGGCCATCGACCGGCAGATCCAATCCCCCCCCCTGGCCTCCCGGCAGAGGAGGGAAGGGGAGGTGATGGTAGTTTTCACCCTCCACCGCTCCGGCCGCCTCCGTCACCTGGCGATCGCCCCGGGGGGGGAGTCGCCCTTCGCCCCCTTCAACCGGGAGGCCATCCGGGCGGTCAACCGGGCCGGCCCCACCTTCCGCCCCTTCCCCGATTCCATAGAAGACCGGGAACTGACCTTCCGCCTCCCGATAATCTTCTCCCTCCGCTGAAGTTTAATTGACATCCCCCGGGATCTGAGCTACAACAAGTCTTTGAATCTTATCCTCGTCCCCTCACCCGGGGTGACGGGTTTGACTTATCTCGAGAATATTTCAAGGGGGTGAGAACAGGTGCCTAAAGTTGTCTTGAAGCAGAACGAATCGGTGGACCGGGCCTTGCGCCGGCTGAAGAAGAAGATGGACAAGGAAGGGATCATCAAGCAGCTGAAGAAACATCGCCACTACGAGAAGCCCAGCGACAAGCGGCGGAGGATCAAGAAGCGGAGCCGTTCCGGTATGTCCGGACCCGGACGCTGATTCAATCGCGACCATTGAGCCCGCGGCAGCCCGGAACGGTTTTTCCGGACTGCCGCGGGTTTTCACTATACCCCGGATGCTCTCCATCTCCACAGTCTGGAACGCCTGGCGCCACCCCGATGCCGCCTCGATGACGGCCGAGCTGAGGGAGCTGGGGTTCAGCTCGATCGAGCTGAGTTTCGGGATGCCCCTCTCGCTGGTCGAGGAGATCGGCGGCCTGGTCCGGAAGGGGGAGATCTCGGTCGGCAGCCTCCACAACTACTGTCCGGCCCCGTATCTCCCCGAGGGGATGAAGCTCTCCCACTCCGCCCTCCCCCTCTCCCACCTCGACGAGCGGCTCCGCCGCTGGGCGGTCCGGCAGACCATCCGGACGGTCGAGACCGCCCGGAACCTGGGCGCCCGGGCGGTCGTCCTCCATATGGGCCGGGTCGAGATCCGCCCCGCCAGCCCCCGGCTGATCGCCCTGCTCGAGAATAACCGGGGCGATACCGCCCGGTTCGAAAAGCTCTCCGCCCGGCTGAAAAAGCGGCGGGAGGCGGCCAAGGGCCCCTACCTGGCGCAGGCCCTCCGCAGCCTTAAGGAACTGGCCGGTCCGGCCCGGGAGCTGGGGGTCAGGCTGGGTATCGAGACCCGCTACTACCCGGAGGAGATCCCCTCCCTCGACGAGATCGGGGAGCTGATCGAGGCGGTGAACTCCCCGGCGGTCGGGTACTGGCACGACTTCGGCCACGCGGCGGTCAAGGGGAACCTCGGCTGGGAGGACCCGGGGGAGTACCTGAATCGTTACGGGAAGTACCTGGTCGGCCTCCACATCCACGACGTCATCCGGACCCGGGACCACAAGGCGCCCCTGGAGGGGGATCTCGACTACGGGGTGCTGAAGGGGTTGATCGGGCGGGATATCCTCCGGGTCCTCGAGGTCCATCCCTCGGCGACCGGCGAAGAGGTCAGGGCCGCCCGGGAATTCCTGGAGGAACTATCCGGGGAATAAAGGATGGGCGGGTTACTTGGCCGCGCCCGCGGCTAGAGCCGCGGCCCCGGCCCCGGCAGCGCAGATCAGGAAGACCAGGATGACGTTGTTGATCGGGGGATCGTAGTTGTATTTTTGCTGGCCCACCCCCCTCAGGTCACCCCCCGCCCAGAGGGTCAGGCCGGAGAGATCCAACCCCGCCCGGCGGTAGGCGATCACCCGGGCCTCGGCATCCGCCCGGCTCAAACCCAGATCCACCATCCGCCCGACGACCACCCGCTCGGCCGCTTCCGTTTCTCCGGCCGGGGAACTCTCCAGCAGCGCCCCCTCGATCCGCCCGGGGAGAAGACAGAGAAAGAAACAGAGGTAGCCGACCAGGGGGATCAGGATCGGGGATATTTTCCGGCGGCTCATAAACCCTCCTTTCTCGCGCAGATAGCTGTTGTTTGCCGACAGTTCGAAACCGGCCTATTACGGCCGACAATAAAACGTTCGGGCAGGGTATAAAACTCCCCCTTTCTCAGGTAAATATAGCTCCGGGCCGTGTGACGGTCAACCGGAAAATCTTTTCCCGGGCGATTTCCCGCTGGATAGGCCGGAATCCAGCCGGGGACTGGAATCATTTCCTGATCAGCAGGTTCGGGTTTTCGGCGTGTTCGCGGTAATGGGTGTTGATGTAACCGAGAATCTCCGGGTCCAGCCTGTTGAAATTAATCCCCCGGCTGATAAGCCGCGGTCGCCGGGTCTGAAGGGCCGACAATAGTCTCTCACCCTTCTCTTCCGGGGTCAGCATCATCAATACCCCCTGATGAAGGAAATGGTAGTAGTAGGCGGGCAGTCGGAAGAATCCGGCGATCGGCCAGGTATCGAAGACCCGGTCGTCGATCTCCGTCTCCCGGGCGATAATTTCCATCTCGGCCAGTTGCCCCCGGTTGTCGAGCCGGTCATAATTAATCATAAAATTTATCGGTCGGCCGATCAGCAGCAGGAGGAATAAACAGAAAAACCCGGTTCTTCTTCTTCGGTTGGTCGCTAAGATCGCCGTCAGGCAGGCCGCTCCGCCCAGGAAAGTATAGACCGGAACGAGAATCTGGGGGTTTTCCCAGAGCAGCTTCGGCCGGTAGCCGCCGGTGCCCGCGACCAGCCAGAAAAGACCGGGTCCGGAGATCAGCAGGATCAAGCTTCCGACGACCCTGCCGGTTCTCTTCGATTGGAAAATCCAGTCCAGGAAATCCGCCAGGGCTTTCCCGGCCGGAATAACCAGCAGCGGGATCACCAGGGCGTATGTCTGGGGGAGGACCACCGGGATCAGGAGCAGGCTCGCCAGCCCCAGTAGAGCCGGATACCAGATCAGGTCCTGTCCGGTCCTTGCCCCTCCGCGCGGCAGCCGGAATCCGGTGAGAATGATTCCCCCGGCCGCCCAGAAGACGAAAAAAGGATTTTCGTAGATGAGGGTGTTCAGGAAGACGGTATAAGGCAGCCGGCGTTTCCAGAGAAAATTCATCGTGAAATTGCGATAGACGAAATCGGAGAGACCCCCCTGGAAATAGAAGAAGGCCAGGGTCAAGACCAGCGGAACCGAGAAACCGATCAGGGTTAAAGCGAGAGGATTAAAGTTGAGTTCCCGCCGGCCGTTTTCCCGCTTTCCGGTCAAGGCCCGTATGGCCAGCAACAGAAAGACCCCGAAAACCGGAAAGACGGTTTTCTGGGTGAAGAGAAAAGCGAGGGCAAGGCAGATTCCGGCGCCGGCCGACCGGCAACCGGTCGGATTCCGGGTTGAATCCGCCAGCATCCACAATCCCAGGAGGAAGAAGGCCAGGGCCGGGACATCCGGCCTGATCTCGAGGGACTTTTCAAAGAACATAAAAATATAACTCAGCCAGATCAGTGAGAACCAGGCGGCGGCGGGGCTGAAACATTTCCTCGCCAGTTGAAAAACCAGAAGGAAAATCAACAGGCAGAAGAGGAGCATCAGCCCCCGGGAGGCGAAAATAACCGCCGGGTAATCGCCGAGGCGATAGAGCGGGGCCAGCAGGTAGTAGATCAGGGGGGTGTGATGCTCGAAAAAATCCCGGTAAGGCAGCCAGCCCTGGAAAACGCAGAAAGCGCCCCGGAGGTGTTCCAATTCATCGGCCTCGATATAGCGGAGAGCCAACGCCCGGATCCGGAAGAGAAGCGAGAGGGAGAAAAGGCCGTAACCCAGGGATTTCAACAAAAGCAGGCGGTTCTGAAAAAACGTCTCCCCCGTACTCACCGGCTTGTTCATTGAACTCAAGTTCTTCTCTCCGGAAAACGCGAAAGGCCCGGCGGAAAAAGGTTTCGGGCATTAATCGGCCTTCTTCCAGATCCGGTAGTTTTCCTGGTCGACCAGCCGGTAACCCTCTTCTTTCAGGCAGTCGGAAAAGGTTTCGAACCCGGTTTGAAGGTAAATCTCCTGGTCTTCCCGGAAAACCACCCAGTCCGGCTGAAACTGCCTGATTATACGGGTAGCGGGGGGACCCGGCCAGAAGAACTGGCTGGAAAGCCCGGAGTAATACGCCACGGGCTGACCCCGCGAGGTTAAGAGAGTATCCCCCGGCCGGGACTCCGTCCGGATCATCTTGCCGGCCCGGTAGGAACTGTAATCAAGGTGGCCGTGAAATTCCCGAAACCGCGAGGCCGCCGGAACCGCCAGGAGGATAATTACCGCCGCCCGGATTAGCGGCTTGAACCGTAAGATCAGTCGCGCGCTGAGAAAAGCCCCCGCCGGTATCAGCATAAACAATCCCCAGTCGTGGTGGAGGACATCCTTGGGGGCGACGATCAGCAACCCCGAACCGCTGACCAGGAAGAGCAGGGCCGGCGGGAGGATTTTCCGGGATTCCGCCCGGCGGAGAGTGATCAGGGTCAGGGCCAGGCCTCCGCCGGCGAGGAAGGGCAGCGGGAGAGTGAAACAGCGGACCACCCTCCGCCACAGAACCCCGTAGAAAGGCCGGGTGGTCCAGAGGATGGTTCTCCCGGGGGCGAGGCTGAAGAACTGTCCGGTTCCGCCGAACACGGTCAATGGTCCGCCCCATTTATCGGCGGCCAGGGAGTAATACCAGAGCATCAACAGGAAGGCGGCCGCGGCGGCGGCGACCGCCCCCAGGGCCAGAAGCACTTTCCGCCGGCGAAGAAGGGCGTAGATCAGGAGAGCCGCCGGGGTGGAATAAAACGCCCAGCCGGAGAGAATGCCCAGGACGACCGCGCCGAGAAAAGCCGCGCGGAGATACCGGTTGCTCCCCGGCGGAGTTCTCAGGAAGAGCCAGGTCGCCAGCAGGGAGAAAAAAAGCGTGGAGGGTTCGTAATTAACGATCCGTCCGTAGTAGAAGAAGATCGGGAGAATAGTGGCTATCAGGACGGTCCATAACGCGAGTTTCCTCGAGGTTTCCCGGGCGACCACCAGGTATAACAGCCAGAGACTGCCCAGGGAAAATAAGATCACGGAGATCCTGGCTGAGACCTCCGAGTCTCCCAGGGTGGTCAGAAACAGGGCCAGGAAGTTGATGAACAGCGGGGGATGATTGAGATAGAAGTTCGGTTTTCCCCCATACAGGTTCCGGACGGGGAGAAACCGGAGAGGGGAAAAACCTTCCTGGAGGAAGTTCCGGGCCCGCAGTTCCAGCGTCCCGTGTTCCAGCGTCTTCAGGTAAGGGAGATGAATCTGGTAGGCCAGCAGGAACAGGGCGGCCAGCAGGATGCCGGTTAAAGCGGCGCGGTGGTATTTCATCGCGCCGGAGTCCTCGATATTCTCAAGGAAGCGATTTCCTTACTTCCCTTCCTCCCGGACGGGGACCCCGATGGTGCCGTGACCGCTGCCCCAGTGAACCCCGGTGGGGATCGGGGGTGTATTCCAGTACATTGCCCGCTCGGCGATCAGCGGTATCTTGGCCGGGAAGGGTTCGGACATCTCCTCCACCCTGGCCGAGATCGCGTCAACGATCCCGACCACCCTGTTGACGTGGACGGTCTCGCGTGACCCGGCCTTGACCCGGACCACCGTATCTACCGGGGGATCTTCTTCAAAGTAGAAAGTGATTCTGGCCCGGGCGTCCCGGTCGGGGTCGGGGTTGGACAGGAGAATGTATTCGTCAAAGATATCGGTCGCTCCTTCCGGCAGATACCAGACCGGCGCCGTGATCGGGGTCCCGATGGTATTGTGACCGCCGGCCCAGATTAGTCCGCCCGCGGTCCAGTACATCGCCCGCTCGCACATAATGAAAGTATTGTTGGTGGATTGGACGATCGCCGATACGTGGGGTTGGCTGCCGACGAAGTTATTTACTTTCATCGTGTACCGGGAATGCGGGCCGACGGTAGCCCGGTGTTCCAGCAGAGTTCCTTTCCGGTCGAGTAAGGTGATCTTGATCTCGGCTTCTTTCTCCATCGAAGGATTGATTACCAGGATGTACTCATCGAAAAGGTGGGTCGCCCCTTCCGCCAGGTACCACATTGTCGATACTTCCGTGATCCCCCGCGAGGAGTGGCCGTCGATCCATTTCACGTTAGGCTGGTCCGGATTCCAGTAATCGGAATCCCAGTACATCGTCCGGTCGGCGGCGACGGGAACCCGTCCCTCATTCCATTTGGCCTGAATCGCCGGGTCGTCCTGGGGCAGGGCTTCCACCGTGGTGGCCAGCTGGTGCTGCCATCCCGCCACTTCGTTGGCGTGGACCACCCAGTTGCTTTTCGGCCTCAGGGTGGTCTGGGTGGAAAAAGTGTCCCCGGACATATTCATAAAAGTAACCTTGACCTTCGAGCCGAAATCGGGATCGGGGTTCAAGATGTGAATGTACTGATCGAAGATGTGGGTTGCCCCTTCCGGCAGGTACCAGCGGTTGGCGATGGTATTGCTGACGATGGAGTTGTGGCCTCCGCCCCAGCGGACTCCGTCCGGTTGCCAGTACATTGACCGGTCGGCCATAATGATCCGGTCGGTCAGGTCGTAAATCAACAGGGAGACGGCCGGGTTCCGCTCACCCCGGGTTCCCCGGAGCATAGTGTTGAGATTGAGCGTGTAACGGGATTCGGGGGAGATGATGTCGTTCATTCTCCGGATCACCCCTTGATTGTCCACCGCGATGAACTCGACATAGGCGTCGTCGTTGGTCGGGTTGTTGATCGCGAAGTAGGTCTCGAACGGCATCCCGTCGATCTCGGTCGCCCCGGCCGCCGAGTACCAGTAGGCGTAGGAGGGGGTGGGGGTCGGAGTTACGGTCGGGGTCACCGTCGGAGAAGGCGTTTTGAAGCCGATGGGGGTCCGGGTGGGTGAAGGGTCGGGGGTAACCGAGGGCGAAGGCGTGACCGATGGGGTCGGGGAGGGCCACTCGGGCTCCAGCCACTGGGTGAGGTCGGAGTGGTAGAACCACTCGCCCTCCAGGGTCACCAGGTCCTCCCGGCTCCAGCGGGGGAGATACCAGCGGTAGTTGGGCAGGTCGCGGATAGGCCGGAAATCGTCGCCCGCCCAGCCGATCGCGTAGTAGGTGTTGGGGTCGGGGAAGTTGTCGATCCAGAGGTAGAGATAGCTGTTGTGAGTCTGGTCCCGGTAGTAGAAATTGGGTAGAGGGGTTGGGGTGGGTGGCCAGTCCGGTTCCAGGTACTGGGTCTCGGTCCCGTGATAGGTCCATTCGCTCCACTGGGTCTCCTCGGGGCCGTCCCCGTAGGTCCATTGGGCGGCGTACCAGCGTTGCTGCGGGTAGCCGACGAGTTCCCGCCAGTCATCCCCCGCCCAGCCGATCGCGTAGTAGGTGTCGAAGCCGTCGATGTAGAGGTTGAGCCAGCTGTTCCGGGCCGGGTCGCGGTAGAGGAAGTTGATCGGGGTTGGTGTTGGGGTCGGGGTCTTGTAGCCTTCCGGGGTCGGGCTCGGGGGGAACTCCGGGGTCGCGGTTGGGACCGGGGTCGGGGGCGGGGTCGGGAAGACCGGGGTCGCCGGCGGCGTTGGGGGCAGCGGCGGCTCCGGGGTGGCGGTCGGGACCGGGGTCGGGATCACCGCGGTAGCAGTCGGGAAGGGCGCCGGCGGTTCCGGGGTCGGGGGCAGGGGCGGCGCCGGGGTGACCGAAGGCGTCGGGGTCATCGTCGGGGTCGGGGTCACCGTCGGGGTCGGGGTCATCGTCGGGGTCGGGGTGGGGGAGGCTTCGAACTTGACCTCGTGGGCCCCGATGTTGAAGGCGGTGTCCTGGGGCCGCTCGGTACCGATCATATCGAACCCGCCGGCCTTGTGGAAACTCCCGGCGTCGCGCATCGGGGAGAGACGAAAGATCAGGTAGTTGCCCTCCTCCTGCCCCATAAACTCCGGGTCGACGGAAGTGTTCGAGTTGAATCCGGCGAACTGCCCGTCGCTGATGTTGCTGTACCAGACCATATCGGTCTGGACGTTGAAGAGATCGGTCTGGTTGTCCCAGAGGATGGTGTTGATGATGTCGGCCCGGGTCTCGGGGTCGCCGTCGAGGTAGATCCCGCCCAGTCCGTCGCTGCCGAGGTTGTCGGCGATGGTGCAGTTGATGACGTTGACGTAGGAACCTTCACCCGCCCAGAGGGCCGCGCCGTGTCCGGGGAGGGCCCCGTCGGCCGCCTCGTTCCCGGCGATGATGGTGTTGGAGATGAAGATGCGGGCGTTGCTGGCGTAGATCGCCGCCCCCGGGCCGGCGGCGTAGGCGTTGCGGATGGTGAAGCCGTCGATCATCGCCCCCTCTTCGATCCCGCTCAGGGTGAACCCCCGCTGTCCGCCGGCGTCGATGATCGTGTCCCGGGCGTATTCGCCGAGCAGCGCCATCCGTTCCCGGAGGCCGATGTTGTCTTCCTCGTAAACCCCGGGCCGGACCAGGATCGACCGGGCCTGCCCGGAGGGGGTATCGGCGATGGCGTCCTTGATCAGGTTGTAATCGCAGTCGACCCCGACCGTTCCGTGGATATCGACCACCACCACCTCGGGTGATTCGGGGTCCCAGGGGTCGGTGCCGAACCAGTACTCGACCAGGTTGGGGATCCGGTCCCCGTCGGGGTCTCCCCCGGCCCCGTAGTGGTAGTCCACCACGCCGGTCCAGTAGTAGTAGCCGTCGTCGGCCGGGTCGAATCCCTGGGCGATCTGCCAGCCGTCGGGCATCTCGGTCAGGTCGGTGGACCAGGCCAGGGGCGCGATCGCCGGGTTGCCCGGCCACTGGTAGTCCCAGGTGGTGGGGGCGCTGTTCGGGAAGAGAGTATTGTGGGTGTAATGCCAGTATTCGACCGCGTCCCCGTCATCAAGCTGGTTCCCCGAGGTGTCGGGGTCGGCCGGGTCGGAGCCGACCGTCCGTT
>PWXJ01000044.1 GCA_003561965.1 PVC group bacterium | reverse complement strand
TCGTCTTCTGGACCATCACTTCGGCCTGGGCCGGGGTGTTGACGGCCAGGCGGCCGATGTCGATGTCGGGGACCCGGTCGTCCCCGACCAGGCAGGCGTACCAGTTGTCGGAGGCGGTCTCAATAAACTGGCTCCGGAACATATAGGGTGGGACGTAGTTGGGCGGGCTGGAGCCGAGGTCGTTCCGGTAGTCGTAGTTGCCGTCCCCGACCAGGAGGGCGTACCGGGGCCGGTTCTGGGGGTCCCACTCGAGGTAGGCGTACTGGAGGAAACGCTGGATGGCTTCGGGGGTGAAGTCGCCGAAACCGAAGGTGTTGTAGATATCCCCGACCTCGAAGGTCTCCACCGCCAGTCCGCCGGCCGCCCGGTGGTCGGCCAGGGGTTGGACGGCGTCCCGGAAGTCGGGGTGGGTGATGATGATATAATCGACCTGGCGGGGAGAGGAGATGTCGGCGGGGGTATTCCGAACCAGCGGCGGGCGGTAGGCCGCCGCCTTGGCCCCCGCCCAGTATTGTTTATCCCCGGCCTGGTGTTTCCGGAAGTCAAGGGTGTACCCGCCATCGTCGAATACGGTGAACCCGGTTATCCGCCGGGGTGATTCGGGTTCGGTGACCTCGTAGAGTTCGAGGTCGTCCTCGCCGAAGCCGGAGACCCGGTAGTCACCCTTGCCCGAGGCGTTGAAGAGGAGGCGGTCATCCCGGCTGACGTAATCCCGCCAGTAGGTCAGTTCGAAGCTGTCGACCCAGATCATATCGGCCGGCAGTCCCAGGTCGTTTACGCCCACGGTGGTGATGGTGTTGACGCCCTCGAGGAGAAGCTCCTGGGGTATCTCGGTCTGGAAGTCGTAGAAGACCAGTCCGTTCCAGAAAAAGTCCCCCAGCAGCTGGCCGTTCAGGTAGACCCGGGTGTGGTGGTCGGGGTCGAAGTCGGGGAGGTTGGTGCGCCCGAAGTAGCGGGCGGCGAAGGCAACCGTCGCTTCCCGGTCGCTCACCCCGTCGAGGGTGAACTGGATGTTGGAAGGGAAATCAGTGGCGCCGAAGTATCCGGCGAAGTCCCAGAACCAGCAGTTGTTACCCTCACCCACCGGCGAGTAGGGACGGTAATAGACCCGCTCTTCCAGGCGGATCTGCTGGAGAAAACTTTCCTGGCGGGAGGGCCGGCCGGAGCGGGGGGAGGGAACGGTCTCCATCCGACGGCCGCCGCCGGCGGTCTGGTAGAGCCAGTAAGTCCTGGTCTGGGTGTAGAACCCGGAATCGCCTTCCCCCCAGAAGGCGATGTAGTCTCCAGGGTTCCAGGCCCCGTTCTCCTCCCCCTCGACGTGGACGGCGATTTCCCGGCCCCGGAAGTAGACCCCCAGGGAACGAGGGTCGCCCCCCAGGTCGAAGCCGGCGTCGGCCAGTTCCTGATAGGTGATGACCTGGATCCCGTCCCCGGTTACCGAGGCCAGGAAGGAATCGGGGGAGGAGGAGAGTTCGAACTGGATCCCGTAATCGGTCTCCGTCCGTCCGGGCAGGGTCTTGGCCGCGCCGGCGAAGACGATCTCGACCGTGACCCGGTCTCGGGATTCCAGAGTTTGTTCGGACTCGGAATAGCGCAGGGGCGCGACCCGAAGGTTGACGAACTGTTCCTCCCCCGACCAGAGAGGACCGGAAGACTCCACCACCTGTTCCGGGTACCAGCTGTTATCTTCTCCGGACGGGGCTTTTTCGGGGGTGGCTTCGGGAGGCAGCGGATACTCCTTATGGTATCGGTGCATCGCCCGGTAATAGTCCTGCTCGCGGGGGGACAGGGAGGAAAAGAGTTCCTGGTCGGCAAGGACTCTCTCCACCCGGATTTGTTCCAGTTCCCGGACGATCAGTCTTTCGTCGGGGGAGGAGAGAAGCCGGATCCCGGTTTCCCGGCGGGGCGGGGAGTATTCGGCGGAGACCTCGATCGAATCAACCCCGGGGAGGGGAACGGAGACCACCAGGGCCGGTAGCACCGGCTGTCCCGGCTCCTCCAGGGATAGGTAACCGGGGATGTCGGCCCGGAGGGTTCCGGTCCCGGTTTCGCTCTCCTCCAGGCGGAACCGCGGTATGTCTATCTCCAGGGTCAGGCCCGAGCTGTCCTCCCGGACTATCCGGTAGCCGGCGTTGTCTCCCTTCTCCCGGAATTGTTCCAGTCTCCGGGAGTACTCGGAATGGAGCGGGGGGATGACCTCCGACCGGATATCCTCCGGGGCAATTGCCGGTTTCCGGGGTTCCTCCGACCTGTCCGGGGGAATAGCCGCCGGGGAGGGGGACTCGGCCGGTTCGGAAGGTCCCGCCCGGCGGGTTGAAAACAAGCGGGAGCCGGTAAGAATTATCGCCGCCGCTCCCGCCAGTAAGAGTATGGTGCGGTATCTTTTCACTTGTGTTAATTAACCACGCGACGGGGTGAATTTCAAGGTTTGGCTAAGGGAAAAATATCCGGGTCAGGAGCCAGCGAAGTATTTTTCCCAGCCGGACCGGGATCTTTCGGCCGGCGGTTCGGCCCGGCGGGATTCCGCGGGAGAAGATGTCGGCTTCCCACCGGGAGAGAGCGGCGATCGCCCTGCCCAGTAGCCGGGAAGAGGGGCGGTCGAGACGGTAAGTCTTTCCCGACTCCCCTCTCTTCACCTCCACGACCCGGCCGGCGATGGCCGCTCCACCAGCCGGGCGGTCGGCTCGGGGAAGGGCGTCCCCCTTGATCAGGAACTCCCCCGGCTCCGGACCGGGGCCGATTACCCGGTGGACGAGCCAGCGTTTCGCTTCGTCCAGGAAGACCACGCAGTCTCCCGGTTTGACCTTCGCCCTCTCCTCGGCGGTCAGGGCAAGGGCGCTGATCCGGTCTCCCGGCCGGATGAAGGGGTGCATACTCCGTCCCCCCGGCTGGAAACTGAAAGGCGGCCGATCTTCCATCAGGCGTCCCCTGTTCTCTTCTCGATCGCGGTTAGGAAATACTCGGCCGCGCCCTGGTCGGGACGGAAACCGAAACGGAAGGCTGCCGTACCAGCGGTCACCGATTCCAGGATCGAGAGAGCTTTATCGATATCTCCGGCTTCGGGGAAGGGGAGGAAGGTCTGCTGGAGAAGCCACCGGATGGTCTCCGCCCGCCGAAGAGGTTGGATGCTGTTTACCCGCCCGTGTTCGAGGAAGCAGATCCCCTTCAGCGGCGCCGAATCGTTAATCTGAAATTCCCGGTCCGCGTTCCACGGGGTGCCGAAGACCCGGTAATCGTTTCCCGTCTTCCTGAGGACTACCTTGTCGTCCGCGATTACGGTCCAGGCGGGGTCCCTGTGCAGCAGGCCCGCCCAGGTACTCTTCCCCGACCCCGCCGGGGCCGGGAAGAGGTAGGCCTCCCCGCCGAGGGCGGCCGCCGCGGCGTGAATGAGCAGTCCCCCTCTAGGGAGGAGGAAGTGGGCGAAGAGCAGCTGGTCCAGGCACCGGAGCGGGTGGAGCAGGGTGTCCGTCGAACCGTCGGTCCAGATCTCGCCCCGGGAGAGCCGGTAATCCATCAGGGCTGTCTTCCAGAGGTCCGGCGCGTCCAGGCGCTTCCGGAAACGGAAGAGCACCCGGCCCCGGCAACGCTCAATTTCCCAGAGCGGGAAAGGGGGAGGTTCGGCGGGCGGTGGTTTGCAGAACCGGGAGGGAAAGGGAACTCTCTTTACCTTCCAATGTGCGGACGGGGTTTTAGCGGACGGCGTAATGAAGGGGCGGTAAGAAGTCTCCAGCCGGGCCTGCCGTCCGGCCAGCCGGATGGATACTGGCCATCCCCCGATTTCCACCAGGGTTTCCGCCATCAGGGGGGGGTGGGGCAGCCGGTGAAGGCGCAGGTCAGGGGCTCATCGGCGGGAGTTAAGATGGTGGGGGTGCTGCAGGTCGCCATCTGGGCCGTGGTGAAGCTCAACTCCTCCGATTTGACCTCAGGTTTGAGGTACGGCTTTTTTATTTTCATTGTCGATAAATTTAGCACGGACCTGTGCTATCTGGCAAAGGAAATCAGACGGTTTGCCTGGATTCCCCGTCTCCATCCGCGACCAGGCCGGGCAGGAAGTACAGAGATTGCGAAGCCGGCAACCCGGGCAGGGGTTTTCCGGATCGGCCGGGGTCGCCCGGACCCGGGGGATGAACTCCCGCCAGGCTTCCCGGAAAGATCCTTCCCGAAGATTGAAGTGAAAATTGGTATCGAGGACGCAGAGGGAGAGCTTCCCCCGGTGGTTGACGTGAAAGCTGGTCAGGCCTCCGCCGCAAGCGTAAAGAAGCCGAAGGCTGTCGACTCCCTCCGTCCGGCAGGCGTGGTCCCGCCATTCCCGCCATTTCTCCCCGTCCTCCCGGTCGAGCCGGACCACCTCCCAGGGCTCGAGCCGGTGGCGGAGGTTGTCCCGCGATCCGTCGAGTTGGGGGCAGATCAGTGAGTCGAAACGGAAGTTCTTCCCGTATTTCCGGGAGAAACTCTTCATCTCTCCCAGTTCCTCCCGGTTCAGGGCGCCGACTACTGACTTAAGCCCAAAAGAAATTTCCCGCTCCGCCAGGAGCCGGATCGCCTCCCGGCTCCGGCGGAAACTCCCCGGGTGGCCGGCGATTCGGTCAAAGGTTTCTTCCGACGCTCCGAGGATGGTGACATCGAGGTGGAAGGGGGGATAGCGGCTGAAAAAATCCGCAATATTCCGGTCGATCAGGGTTCCGGCGGTGAAGATCGTGACCAGGAACCCCTTCCGGAGCGCCCCCAGGTAGATCTCCCGGAAATCCTCCCGGAACAGCGGTTCTCCCCCGGTGAAGGTGAGAAAGAGAGTTCCCTCGGCCCGGAACTGGTCGAATAAACCCAGGAGTTCATCTCGGGTCAGTTCCTCTTCCGGCGGTGTGTCCCGGGCGAAGCCGAGGTAGCAGTGTAAGCAGTCGAGGGGACAGCGCCGGGTCAGTTCGATTGAGGCGAGCAGCGGCAGCCGCTCTCTTCTCCCGCGCACCAGGAGCCGGTCCAGAACGGAGCCAGGGCCTGGGGACTGTTGTTCGCAGCCGCTCATTTTCTTTTCTCCCGGCCCCGGATTGAGAACCGGAAGTCCTCGAGGATTTTAAAGAAGAGGAAGACTATAAGACCGACCAGGAAGAGCATCCCGGCGGCCAGTTCCCGCCCGGCGAACTTCATCACCAGGGCGATCAGCCCGAGGTTGATCGTCAGCAGGTAGAAGAGCCGCACCGTCTCTTTCGGCGAGAACCCCATATCCACCAGCCGGTGGTGGAGGTGGCGTCGGTCCCCGGTGAATGGGTTCCGGCCCAGGACCGCCCGCCGGAAGAAAGCGGCCGCCAGATCGGACAGGGGGAGGAGGAGGGCTATCAGGGGGAGGACCAGGGCAAGCCCGGCGGTGGTCTTGAAGGATCCCTGGATCGAGACCGCCGCCAAAACGAAGCCGAGAAAGAGGCTCCCGGTGTCGCCGAGGAAGATCTTTGCCGGGTAGCGGTTGTAGCGGAGGAACCCGAGGCAGCCGCCGACCAGCGCGATGGAGACGGTCGGCACGAAGGGGTAGCCGTCGAGGCTGCTGAAAAATAGGACCAGCCCGGCGATCGCCGCCGTGCCGCAGGCCAGGCCGTCGAGGCCGTCGAGGAGGTTGAAGGCGTTGGTGACCGCCACCACCCAGACGACGACCAGAGGCCAGCCCCAGATCCCGAGCCGGATCT